>JAFGSM010000169.1 GCA_016934595.1 bacterium
ACCATAGAAAGGGCGATCCATAATTGATCAAACGCTGCCTTCATATGAGGCGCAGCAGAATATAAACCCATCCCCAATTTTTTTTAAACTCCGTGAAAAATCCGTGTCCTTCCGTGGTAAATAAAATGAAAATCCCCCTCTCCCGCATCATCCTGGACGAGGAGATCTACCCAACCACCGCATCCTGGACTGCCCTACACAGATGGAACGTCACCTCAAGATATACCGCATGAACCGCCCCGGCATCCCCCAGGAGCGGATTGCAAAGAGATTAGGACAAGTCAGGGAAACCCTCTCCGTGACCATTTGGCGAAAATGCCGGAACTGGCAAATCCGCCAAATAGCGATCTATCCAAAGGCTTCACCGTTGCCCAGGTCGCGGAAAGGCACGGCTGGCCTCAGCCCCTGGTATGGTCCCTCGCCCTCGAAGGCAAGGAAGACCTCGACAGATCCAAACAGCTCAACCGGGGGCTCAGGACATGGGACCTCTGGGACTGGAACGACTGCGACATGAGAACATTCCTTATCAAATTGATAATTTTTTGGTATAATTTTAAATATGAATGATAAAGACAGTGTATGGAAGGAGGCCATAGAGGTCTATCTGGGCGATTTTCTCGACCTCTTCTTCCCACAGATAGCTCGGGATATAGACCTCAAAAGGGGATATGAATTCCTCGACAAAGAGCTTAAGCGTATCATTCGGGAGGCAAAGACAGGGAAGAGATATGCCGATGTCTTAGTGAAGGTATATCTAATGAGATAGCCAGGTGGGGATTCAGGATACTCTTTGAGTTCCCAATAATAAAGCTCATCGATTACATCCTTACTTTTATATAAGTTTATAGACTGGCTGATCTCACTGCCCCAAGAGGAAAATGAGGGTTTTCATGAAGAGGTCGCCAGATACGAGGAGGTGAAGAAGATGCCGTATATTACCACAGCAGAGAGAATAGGAATGGAGAAGGGAATTAAAGAGGGAGAGAGAAGGAAGGCCCAGGAGGTTATAGTAGAGATATTAAAGACACGTTTTAAGACTGTTCCCAGTAGTCTGATAAAGAAGATAAACGAGATAAAAGGGGAGAAGGTATTATCCGCACTGCTTAGAAAGGCCATAGTGGTAAAAGACTTGGAAGAGTTTGAGCAGGCAATAGACAAAATATCTTAAAAGCCAATTGACCGGATACATCATCGAAAACTCAGTGAAAATTCCGTGTCCTTCCGTGGTAAATAAAATGAAAATCCCCCTACACAATAGCCGCCCCCTTTTGTGGCATGTTATAGTAGTGTGTTATAGTGACTTGTTATAGGCATAATACCAATCATGGATCTAAAAAACAAAAAGATACTGGTTACAGGCGCTGACGGATTTATCGGATCTCATCTGACAGAGACGCTTGTTCAGAAAGGATACAATGTCCGTGCATTTGTCTTTTATAACTCCTTCAATTCATGGGGATGGCTGGATCACTCCGCGCCTAAAATCAAAAAGTCGCTGGAAATATTTTGTGGTGACATCCGTGACCCCCACGGGGTAAGAGAATCGATGAAGGGGTGCGATATAGTCTTTCACCTTGCGGCCCTTATTGCGATTCCATACTCATATCACTCTCCGGACACCTATGTGGACACAAACATCAAAGGTACGTTGAATATAGTGCAGGCAGCACGCGAGCTGGGCGCCGAGAAGATAATCCACACCTCCACCAGCGAGGTCTATGGCACTGCCCGTTCCGTGCCAATTACTGAAGAACATCCTTTGCAAGAAGAGAATTGACAGGGTGGACACCCCTTTATGGAGGCAGGGAGGGATTCTATAAAGGCATCAAAGAAACAAATGAATCCCTGGCAGATCAGGCAAAACATCTGACAACGACCGCAAAAGCGCCTCACATGTGGGCATTTTATCATGATCAAACCGGTTATAATTATAGACTTCCGAATATCAATGCAGCAATGGGGTGCGCCCAATTGGAGCAACTGCCCGGTTTCTTGAAGAAAAAACGCTCCCTGGCAAATCGCTATCATAAGGCATTTGATGGAATGGAAGGTGCCCGTTTTTTCACTGAACCGGATTTCGCCCGCAGCAACTATTGGCTAAACCTGCTCTTATTAGATGATATTCATGCCTGTGAACGGGATGCAGTGCTTGAGATCACCAATTAGCAATGTATGGGTAAAGATGTTATGATATATAGCATACTGAGAATGAAAATCCTGGATGAGATTTTCAGACGAAATTAACCATGGAAATACACGGAAACACACTGAAAATAAAAAAATAATACCTCCGTGAAAACTACAAAAAGATCGACAGCGTAAAAAACGAGCTAAAAGAAGATATAAAAGGGTGGAAAACAAAGTAGACACAATAGATGCCGCATATAAGGAGGCTCGCACTCAAATCTTATATAAAGAGGTGCTTAATATGAAATTAAAAACAGACATTATCGAAGATATCGCCAAAAAAGCCGCACTGCCTCCGGAAAAAGTGATTAGCGAAAGTCTCAAGGCGTATCTTTTAAATAAAAAAAGGGCCTATATGTTAGAAAGGTTGGATATACTTGCCAGGTATGGGGTGAGTTCAGCAAAAGAATTAGAGAATAAGATAAAAACCGGTGGCTTGCCTGAACATCCGGTATGGGAAGATATGATAGATCTGAAAAATATCGAAACGGAAATACAAGCGGTTGAAGATGATATTAAGCGTTTATAAGTCCTTGCTGAAAATTATTGATACTGAATTTATGGATATCTGTGAAGCTGCGGATATTATCTTTTCATCTACAGGCCGTGCACAAAAAGTAAGAATCTATCTTATTGACAATACCATTGCTGATATCTGGCTATCCCCTGATGGTAAATATTCCTATCACTGGTGCAATAAAGGGATCAGGGACTATATTCTGCGATACGATGATGCTCCGCATGAAAAATGGAAAGCTGTGAGCACCTTCCCAAAGCACAGCGAATATAAACTTTTCCCTAAAATTTTTTGAACTCCGTGAAACTCCGTGAAACCTCCGTGGTAAATAAAATGAAAATCCCCCTCCCCCACATCCTCCTGGACGAAGAGATCTATCCCAGGGAGAGGATCGACCCGAGGCGCATCGCCATATTTGCCGAAAACATCAGGGACGGCTTAACATTCGACCCCATAGAGGTCCACCCACCCCGTTGCCCCAGCAACCACCGCATCCTGGACTGCTGTACACAAATGGACCTCCACCTCAAGATATGCCGCATGAAACGCCCCTGCATTCCCAGGAGCGGATTGCAAAGAGATTAGGACAAGTCAGGGAGTCACGGGCAATGCCCATCCTTAAAATTTATGACTGTCAACTTTATTTCATCATACTACCTAAAACGAGGTGGTGACTATCGAACATGTCATAATCATTCTTAACCAAAAGATTCCGGCAAAGTTTTCCTTACAAGCGCGCTGTGCGGCTAATTAAAATTCGCACAGCGCAGCGTCATCCTTGACATAATAGGAGGTGATGCCAATCGAACCCCTTTTTCGCACTTTTTTTACGCGTTTTTGAGCTAATTTTTTTGGAACCGGTTATATCCCAGACAGAAAATAGTTTTTTGCAA
>JAFGSM010000170.1 GCA_016934595.1 bacterium
CAAGATTATATCGTTAAAATAGACATCAAATTTATAATATTAAACTTATTTTTAGGGGCGTTTTAGACTTTTTACGAGGCCATCAATATTTATTTAGGTCAAAGGTGATCTAATATCTTTTATTGCAAACTGCAAAAAAATCCTTGTCCGACCCATTCTTGTATATGGTCGGGGCGAGAGGATTTGAACCTCCGGCCACTGACACCCCATGCCAGTGCGCTACCAGACTGCGCTACGCCCCGACCTCTGTTTTCGACTTTATGTCCGTTTCGGATTTAAAAATTCTCAAAATTTCCTGTATCTGGTTTTTTTGCTCACGAAGAAGGCTAATATATTTATCCAAATCTGTAGCAATATGCTCTTTTCCTTTTCCGTTCGAGCCTTCCGCTGCAGGCTGACGGATCAATCTCTCCGCAGAGAGTTGTTTTTTTGCCCCAGCTATAGTAAATTTCTCTTTATATAATAGCTCTTTTACCCTCAACAATACAACCAGATCTTTTTGTCTGTAAACCCTTTGTCCAAACCTGTTCTTTGCCGGCCTGATCTGCTTGAATTCCGATTCCCAATATCGCAGAACATAGGGTTTTACGCCTAAAATCTGACTTACATCCCCTATCTTATAGAACATCCTCTTCGGGATAGAATCGTCCAATTTAATCTCATCCATATAATCTCCAATCATACATTTTCTTTTTGAAACGCAAAGGCATCATGAAGGATACGCCAATGTCATCTGCCTAAGGAACGGTGTATTGAAGCCTTTTTCTATCAGATCGTTACACATGGACTTTCCTGCTCTCAAATCCTCAAAACCGCCTAACAATACAGAATATATCCTGGTCTGTGTTATCTCCTTGAGTCTCCTTGTATTATAACCTAAACGGCCTATTTCACGAACTATCTTTTTTGCGCTTTCGCTGTAATAACAAGAAGCTATCCGCACCGTAAATCTGCCGTCCGGCAAGGATATTAAAACCGGATCATAACCAATGCCTTTTATCCTTGTTAAAAGCTGTGTTGCCTTGGTCTTCTCATCCAATATCTCGGAATAGACATTATGCATGCTTATTGGTGCGGTTTCTTCCTTTATATATGGGGAATAACCTAAATCGCACAACCGGTTAAACGCCGTATCGGCATTTCTCTTTATCACGAAGGAATAAACCTGTATTAAATAACCGGATAAGTCTTCTTCTTTTATATCACTTATATCACTTATATCACTTTCCGTATCCTTTATCCCTGCTGTCTTAGCCACTTCTGCACCCGGAACATTTCCGTCTCCCTCTTTAAGCGCATCCTTATGTAGTTCCGCATAGGATGCAACATCTGAAAATTCACTTTGGGTATTTTCATTCCCATTTGTGAATCCAAGACTAACATGGGGTTTGCTTATTTCACTGCTTGCGAAAAACCTTTTTTCAATCTCTGCCTTTTCTTTCTCTTCAGGCGCTTTCATATTAACTTTCACATTAATATGTGAAAGTTCCCTGTCTCTAAGGGCTAAAAATCCTGATCCTCCCTTAAATATTATACGGGTAGCATAAACAACACAAAAGGCCATCAAAAACACAAGTGCAATGATAAAAAAATATAATTTCCCCCTCCTCCTGCTTCCATTTTTTATAGAGGATGGAGCAAAATTTATATTCTTCATTAAGGTTCTTGCGCCCCCTCTTGCCTTTATTTAAGTAAAATTTCATCAGGCAACTATTGTCAGCCGGATAAAGATCAGGATGATCCTATTAGGACTGTCTTTGTTTCTATAGAAAAATGTCAAATATATAAAAATTCCCCAGACATGTCAAACATTTTGCGTCTTTAGTCTTGTCTTTGCCGACCTTATAAAATCTATGAATTCCCTTGCCGCGCCCCTGCCTCCATCCAGTTCAGAAATAAAATCAGCTATGTCTTTCACCTCCCGGACTGCGTTTGCCACCGCGGCAGACAAACCGACTTCCCTTAAAATGCCAAGGTCGTTGATATCGTCTCCCATAAAGGCGACCTCTTCGGGTTTTAGATCGAGATCCTTCAGTATGCATTTTAATAGACCCCCTTTGTCCTTTATATCCTGCCATACATGAAGGATTTCAAGATCATTGGCCCTTTTCTCCACCGCAAGGGACCTCCTGCCGCTTATTAAACCGATCCGGATCCCATCCTTCTGCGCCAGATGGATGCCCATGCCGTCTTTTATATTAAAAGACTTATAGTCCTCCCCGTCCGGGCCGAATATGATCTGCCCATCGGTAAGTGTCCCGTCAACGTCAAAGAGTACAAACCTAATCCGTGATGCCTTTTCCCTCAGCAGATCCTTTGAAACCACCTTTATACAACACCTGCCTTTAAAAGATCATGCAGATGAATAACCCCGGCCGGTTTTTCTTCCGAATCTATGCATACAAGGGATGTGATGGCATATAGCTCCATAATCTCCACCGCTTTGGCAGCGATTTCATTCTGTGAAACAGTTTTAGGATTGTGTGTCATTACATCCTTCACCTTTTTATCAAGGAGGTCAGGATATCTTTCCAGAAGCCTCCTCAGGTCTCCATCTGTCACTATCCCAACGAATTTTCCATCTTTGTCAATTACACATGTCATACCCAGGCGTTTTATAGTCATTTCATAAAGGGCATCCCGCATCAATTTGTCATCTCTAACCGAAGGAATCTCGTCATCCTTGTGCATAAGGTCAGCTACCTTTGTCAGCCTGCGTCCAAGGGAACCGCCAGGATGGAAAAGGGCAAAATCTTCCTCTTTGAAGCCCCTTCTGGCTAAAAGGGCCATAGCCAGGGCATCGCCCAGGGCCAAAGAAACCGTTGTGCTTACAGTTGGCACAAGGTCGAAAGGGCATGCCTCTTTCCGTATGGATGCATCAAGAAAACAGTCGCTATTCCTGGCCAATGTTGATTTTATTCTGCCGCTTATACATATCAAGGGCAGACCAAATCTTTTTATATAAGGGATGAGCCGTTTTATCTCCTCTGTCTCGCCGCTGTTTGACAAGGCAAGAACCACATCGCCCCTTACCATCATGCCCAAATCTCCATGAATCGCATCAGCAGGATGAAGGAAAAAGGCAGGGGTCCCTGTGCTTGCGAGCGTGGCCGCTATCTTTTTGCATATAAGGCCGGATTTGCCCATGCCCGTCACCACGACCCTGCCGCTGGAATCAAATATTATATCCACGGCGTGTTCAAAACTCTCGTCGATCCTGTCCTTAACTTCCATGATCGATCTGGCTTCAAGTTCCAGAACATTTTTCGCCTGTGTCAAGATATCGTTCACTGGATTTCCTTTCGATCTTTTACATCCTTCACACATCTAAACCCCGCGCAAACATACCCTCCATCAGGGCATCCACCACGACGGAATGTGCTCCTCACTTCATCAGGGAGGCTATCCCAGCCTCCTCCCCTTAAAACATGCCATGATCCATCCTGCGGCCCTTCTGGATTTCTGTATTCGGACTTGCCGTAATAATCGGTGCTGAACCAGTCAGAACACCACTCCCATACATTACCGGCCATATCATGGCACCCGTAAGGGCTTGCGCCTTCAGGACAGCTTCCAACCGGAAAAGGGCCCGCTGATGAATCTTTGCCCCCGGCTCGGCATTTTCCCTCGGACCATTCATTCCCCCAGGGAAATTTCCGTCCATCCATGCCTCTTGCAGCCTTTTCCCATTCCGCTTCCGTAGGAAGTCTCTTGCCTGACCATACAGCATAGTCATTGGCTGCCTCCCAGCTTATGCCGGTTACAGGTTGATCAGGCAGGTCAAAACCCGGTCTGCCCCAGGTAGTCGGGGGACGATTGCCTGTAGCCTTTAAAAAGATCATGTATTGGGCATTTGTGACCTCGAATCTGTCAATATAAAATGCGTCCAGATAGACCTCATGGACTGGCCCATCTTCCTCGTGACTATCTGAACCCATCTTAAACTTCCCCTCAGGTATAAGCACCATTCCGTTAAGATTTTTCATGCCTGTTTCTTCGGTCACCGTCTTTTGACTGATAGCCGTTTCCCCTCCATCTGATTCATTAAACGCTGTTTCCCCTTTCATCTTTTTTTGGATGACTTCCATGAATGCCTTCATGTCTTTAATCTCGCCACAGTCGCTAATATCGATCCTTTGGCCTTTTTGCATACCTCCCATATTCGGCAAAACAGCATTTTCCCTGCCTTCTTCATCCTCACCCATCTGACCAGGGATCCCCCTTGCAAGGCGCGCAGCCAGCTCATCAATACGTTGTTCCAGGGTATGGATTTCATGATGGCATGATATCTGATCTGTAGCCTCCACTTGACCTGTAGCTATATCGATAACCTTGACACTTATTGTATACCTGTCTTCGAGCTTATTGACCAGACCGATAAGCACCTTGTCAACCATCAGTATATTCCCTAACTCTATCGCCGCCTCAATATCCGGCATGCCGCATTTTTGCAGAAAATGCAGCGTGCCTCGAGAATCAAACGAGGCAGAATGACATTCGGAGCTTCTGCAGCCGCTAGGCCTCAAAAACCCCTGAATGTTAAGGATATCATCCATCTCCTTCTTTTCCATCACCTCAAATTTTGCGACATGCCCGAGGTGTCCTCTCATAAGTTCGGCAATGTTGCCTCCAATCCGTCCCGCGAGGTTTGAAGATGTCTCAAGGTCTATAACGGCTATTTTTATCTTGCCAGAAATCTGGGAGATTGCAACAATGGGTATAAAGGTGAGAAGGATAAACAACCATATCCATTTATTATTGAAGAAGCGTATCTTGTCGCTCATCTAAAAAAATCCCTTCAGGCCCATTCACCTTTCTTTACAAGTCGATCTATCTCCATCGCCTGCACGAGGATCCCTTCAAGGTCATCCAATGGAATCATATTAGGACCATCACAAAGGGCATTCCCTGGCTGGTCATGCACCTCAAGGAAAAGGGCATCGCATCCGACAGCCACGGCAGCCCTTATCAAATAAGGACAAAACTCCCGTTCTCCCCCCGAGCATGACCCCCTGTCGCCTGGCAATTGTACGCTGTGCGTGGCGTCAAACACCACCGGATAACCTAATCCCCTTATAATTGGAAAGGCCCTGAAGTCCACGACCAGATTATTGTATCCGAATGTGTAACCCCTCTCTGTGATCAAAATCCTATCGTTTCCAGCCTTCCTTGCCTTTGCCCCGATATATTCAACCTGATCAGGAGAGACAAACTGCCCCTTTTTTATATTGACGGCCTTTCCGGTTTTGGCCGCGGCGCTGATAATATCGGTTTGCCTGCAAAGAAAGGCCGGAATCTGTATAATGTCAAGCACCTTGGATGCCCTTTGAGCCTGACTGGAGGCATGGATATCAGACAGGACATGGACGCATAACCGCTCTCTTACCTTAGACAGGATATCCAGCCCTTTATCGAGCCCCGGGCCCCTATAAGAGTCGAATGAGGAGCGATTTGCCTTATCAAAAGATGCCTTGAAAATAAAGGATAAACCAAGGCGAAAGGTTATCTCCTTTAGGCGTTCTGCTAAACGGAGGCAATGGTCCTCTGATTCTATAACGCATGGGCCTGCGATAAGGACAACAGGGGCGCCGTCTCCTATCACCAGATCATCGATCTGTACCCGATACAAGTCACCCCCCTATTTCCCTGTTCGCAAAATCCAGGTCATCTTCCCTGTCTATTTTCAACTTTGTATTTTTATGTTCCAGAGCGGCCTTTATAAAATCGCAAAAAACCGGATGTGGAGACATGGGCCTTGATTGAAGCTCAGGATGGAATTGACAGGCAAAAAACCATGGATGACCTTTTAATTCGACAATCTCAACCAAAGCGCCGTCCTGAGATTCCCCTGTTATTTTCATGCCGTATTTTTCAAACCTTTCCCTGTAAGAGGTATTAAACTCGTACCTATGGCGATGACGCTCAAGGGCCACAAGGCTCTTATAGGCATTGAATGCTATGGAATCTTTGGAAATATAGCAAGGATAATGCCCCAACCGCATAGTGCCGCCCTTTTCCTTTATGCCGCTTTGCCCTGGCAGAAGATCAATCACAGGGTGCGGGGTTCTTAGGTCGAATTCGGAGCTGTTGGCCTCAGTCAGCCCTGCCACATTTCTTGCAAATTCTATCACAGCGCACTGCATGCCAAGGCATATGCCCAAAAATGGTATCCCATTTTCCCTTGCCCAGCGTATGGATTCTACCTTGCCTTCGGTACCGCGGTTTCCAAATCCGCCTGGCACGAGTATGCCATTAGCATCGGAAAGATGTATCTCCGCCCCTTCTGCCTCTACCCTTTCGGCATCAATCCAGTTTAATTTCACCGCTGTTTCGTTGGCGATTCCGCCGTGATGAAGGGCCTCGCCAAGACTTTTGTAAGAGTCCTTAAGGTTAACATATTTGCCGACAATAGATATATTTACAGTATGTTTGGGATTTTTGATCTTGCTGACGATCCCTTCCCATTCCTCAAGATTACATTCGGGCGCATCAATCCTTAAAAGCTCCACGATGATCCGGTCAATGCCTTCCCGATGAAGCACAAGGGGAACCTCATAGATGGATTCGACATCTTTTGCTGTAATGACCGCTTCAGGGCTTACATTACAAAAAAGGGATATCTTGGCCTTTATCTCCGGCGTGAGGAAACGGTCCGTCCTGCACAAAAGTATATCAGGCTGGATCCCTATTTCCCGCAATTTATTGACACTGTGCTGGGTAGGTTTGGTTTTTAATTCATCCGCAGCGGCGATATGAGGCACCAGCGTCAGGTGTATATAGATTACGTTGTCTGCCCCCCGGTCCTTCCGGAACTGCCTTATGGCCTCCAGAAAAGGGAGGCTCTCGATATCTCCAACCGTGCCGCCAACCTCAACAATCACTACATCCAAATCATCCCTGAAAATTCGAAGCACAGCTTCCTTTATCTCGTTTGTAATATGCGGGACAACCTGCACAGTGCCACCCAGATAATCCCCCCGCCTTTCCTTGGATATAACCGTGTAATATATCTTGCCTGCCGTAACATTGTTGAGTTTTGACATCTGAACATGTGTAAAACGTTCATAATGCCCTAAATCCAGATCCGTTTCAGCCCCATCATACGTCACATAAACCTCGCCATGCTGAAACGGGCTCATCGTGCCTGGGTCTACATTGATATATGGGTCAAACTTCAAAAGCGTCACACGCAGTCCCCGGCTTTCCAAGAGACATCCGATAGATGCAGAGGCAAGCCCCTTGCCCAGAGACGAAACAACGCCGCCTGTTACGAAAATACATTTAGTGGCCATATTCAGTCCAGCAGGATAGGAAAATCGGTTTTGGAAAAAACATAAAAATAAAAATTAATGGCATAAAAAAAATTCAAAAAGGCCGTCTAATAATCTTGGTAATATTCGAGTTTTTCCCTTTTTGTATTTCGGCCATTTTGATGTTAAAATGCATTCATTTTAAGACTTGTTGTGTTATATTGTTATATGAGTATATAATAGAGCCGAATACAATTCAAGGGCTCTTTTAGAGATTTTTTTTGAAAGGGCGTTTGACGAAGTCTCGATTAAATTGTATAATTATAATATTGAATATAATGCGGAAGGCATTCAACCCGATGATTTGTATTTATCCATGTGAGCCCTATGGATGAAAACACGTTTTGTGATCCCAAAATGAAGGGCATGTATGAAATTATTTTCATATAAACGTTATAATATAAATACTTATAATGCAGACTTCGGGAAGAAATAAATGACAAACAAAATCCTCTATGTATTAACTTATTGATTATTATTATTATTTGGCATTGCACATTAATATATGGGGATTGCCTTAACAGGCATAAAATTTGCAAAACAAATAAGTGTGTTTTTTAATATTTTATCTGGAAGGCATATAAATTGTATATGTCTTCATTGAAGTATATATAATCAAAACTAATATATTATGTGTATTTATAACACAATGTTATTTCAGGAGGTGGTTGGCATGAATCGCTCTTTCAGTCATAAAAGGGGGTGGTGCTAAGGGATCATAAAGGAGGTGGTGTAAAGGATATTTTTTATAAATCAACAACAGATATACTCTTTAAACCATTTATGTGAATAGAGAGTAAGGTTAATGGAGGAAGGATAATGAAAAGAACCATCCTTGTATTAAGTATATTAGTAATTGCATTATGCCTTTCATTCTCTGGATCTGAAGCATATTACGGCGGTTATTACGGTAGCAGTTATTACGGCGGCCTGTACGGTAGCAGTTATTACGGCGGCCTGTACGGTAGCAGTTATTACGGCGGCCTGTATGGCGGTTATGGCGGCCTGTTAGGCGGTTATGGCGGCCTGTTAGGCGGTTACGGCGGCCTGTTAGGCGGTTACGGCGGCCTTTACGGCGGATTGTATGGCGGGAGCTATGGCGGCTATGGTTACAGCCCGTTCAGCTACAGCAATCTATACTATCCCGTTTCTACAGCCGGCGGTCTGACTTACCAGGTGCCATTCCTGCAAATCGCCCCGCTCCTGGGTGTGGCCGGTCTTTATAACCAGCTATTCCCGAATCTGTTTAATCCGACTATTGGCACGACTCTTACAACTTCAACTCTACCAGCGACACCGGTTATTTAGTGATAAGGCTATAATTAGGTTTTTTAATAAAAAGGGCGCAGAAAAATGTTCTCTGCGCCTTTTTTATTTTAAAAGAGCAGCCACCTGGTCCAATAGTATATATGCCTCTGTATAATCGGGCTTTATCCGGACGGCTTCACGCAGATATCGCATGGCATCCTCATAAAATCCAACCATGAATGAGCAGTATCCAAGGCCGTAATATGCCTGAAAGTTTTGAGGGTCAAGCGAAATCACCTCATTATACTGCTGCATCGCCTCCTGATAGCGCTGCTGATTAAAATATGCAACCCCCAGATTTATCCGCGCATCGATGTGACCGGGGTCGATCTTAAGCGCTGCGACATATGACTCTATGGCCTTGTCAACCGAACCTTTGCCAAAATAGGCTATCCCAAGATTAATCAACGCCTGCAGATTGTCCGGCTTTATGGCAAGGGCCATTGTATATTCCTGGATTGCCTCTTCAATAAGCCCTTTGCTGTAATAAGCGACCCCCAGATTGACCATCGATTCTACATTGTTTGCGTCCAATTGCTTGGCCAAGATATAATTGTCGATCGCATTATCAATCAATCCGTTATGAAACAAGGCGATTCCAAGATTGACATATGCCCCTGGATTCTTATCGTCCAAATCAATAGCCTTATTGTATTCCCTTATAGCGTCATCCAGCCTGCCAAGGCTAAAATAGGCAATGCCCAGGTTATAATATGTCTCAAAGGAATCAGGATCTAGTTTTATGGATTCCTTAAACTGCTCCACTGCCTCGTCAAGCCTTCCTTCCTTGATCAATATTGTGCCCAGGCAATTGTAAACCTTTGCAATGTTCGGGTTTGTGCTTATGACCTGACCGATCTCGTTGCGGGCCATATCATACTGACCAGCCTGTATATACATAGTTGCAAGGTTTATCCTTGCCTCCTCATGATTCGGATCAAGATAAAGCGTCCTTCTGAACAGGTCCTCTGCCTCTTTTAATTTGCCCAATCCCAGATAAGCGCTGCCCAAATTGTTATGGGCGTCAATAAAATCGGGGTTTTGTTTTAATGCCTTCTGTATAGGATCTATGGCTTCGGAGAATCGCCCCTGCGCCACGTATATGCTCCCGATATTATTGTAAGCCGCAGCGTAGTTAGGCTCCAATTCAATCGCCTTGTTGAAATAATACATGGCCTGGTCATAATCCTTCATCATGTAATAAACGACACCGATATTGTCGTATGCCTCCAGATAGGAAGGATTCAGATCTACGGCCACCCTGAAATTTTTGATAGCCTCATCCGTTTTGCCAATCTTGTTATAGATCGTTCCGAGGTTGTTGTATGCATTGATATATCCAGGATCCAGTCTGATAGCCTCCTCCAGTTCGTTTATCGCCATATCCGTCCACCCTTTTTTGTCATAAATATACCCCAGTACAAAATGGGTAAAGACGTCGTTTGGATTCACCTTTAAAAGCGCCTTGAATTCCTCAATAGCCTCATCAAAATCGCCAGATGTATAATAGTATGTTCCGCGATTAAGGTAGTCCAGCAACCCAATCATGTCTTTAGGATCCGGATATGAGGCATGTTCCTTATCCCCTGCCTCAACAGGAGCGGTCCAGATATAGCCAAGGCTTTCCAATTTACCCTTGGTGTCTGTATCCAGGTTCATGTGCGCATATTGAGATATCTGAAGGGATTCAAACTCCTTTATCTTCTCATCAAGGAGCTGTTCCAAAACCTTCACGATATCAGGCCGCTTTTTATAGAGATCGGTCAGTTCATTGGGATCATCCCTAAGACAATACAGTTCAGGTCTGGGTGCCCTTATGTACTTCCACTCCGGTGTCCTTATCCCCTCCAGAGGGCTCCACCTGTGATTATAAAGCGGATAAAACGTCTCGCAATACTGTTGTGTCACTCTATCATCCAGCCTCCCAGGGGTAAAGAGCGAAATGCCATGTTTATGGCCATCATACTTGATGCCTGCCAAATCTATCAAGGTTGGAAAGATATCCGTCAGATTTACCTCTTTGTCTATCACCAGCCCCTGGGGCACCTTGCCCGGAATGCGAAAAATGAGCGGCACATGAAGCGTGGCATCATAGATAAAAATGGCGTGTGTCTTTTCTCCATGTTCCCCAAGACCTTCGCCGTGATCTGCTGTAAAACAGATTATCGTGGAATCAAAAAGATTTAAATCCTTCAAGGCAGTAAATAGCTTTCCCATCGCTATATCCACATAAGAAATCTCCCCTTCATAGAGATTATCCGCGTAATCCTCTTTAAAAGGGGACGGAGGGTCATAAGGCGCGTGAGGATCAAAGCAGTGTATGAATGCGAAAAAGGGGCGGTCATCCTTTTTCCCTATCCACTCAACAGCCGATTCTATAACCTTTTCGGCAGGCCTCTCATTATAAAAAAATGCATCTTTATCATTATCATCAGACTTCAGCCTGTCATCATAAACCTCAAATCCCTGATTAAGTCCAAACCTGGAGTCAAGCACAAATGCGCCTATAAAAGCCCCTGTCCTGTATCCCGCTTTCCCAAAAAGCTCTGCCAGTGTGACATTGGTCTCATCCAGCCTGAATGTCCCGTTATTCCTGACCCCATGCCCAACTGGAAAAAGCCCTGTCAACATTGTAGAATGTGAAGGCAATGTCACAGGCACAGGGGTATATGCCCTGGAAAACATGGTCCCTTCCGATGCCAATGCATCGATATTCGGAGTTTTGGTTCCCTTATGGCCATAACAACCGAGATGATCGGCCCTCAGCGTATCGATAGATATGATAATGCAGTTGACCCGTGGGCCAGATGGTTTAAATTTAGAAGACGGGATCCCCAACATATTATGGCAGCCTGTAAACAATAAAGACAGCGCGCAGATAAGACAGATAAGAGAAATTGTTTTGTTATTGATTTTTAATCTAAAAAGATGCATCATTATCCTCCTGAAATAATATTCCGATAGTTTTAAAAGTTCTCTAAAAAAAATAATTAACCGAAACATATTGGGAAGTCACAAACAAAAAATATAACATATCGGATTATGGAAGGCAATTGAAGGCCATCCTTTTTTACCATGAAATTTGGTACGAAAATAGATTCTATTTTCATGATTCGTGGTGCCGCTAAAAAGCGGCATGGGTGTTTACCATGAAAAATAAATTTCATTCATGAGGGGGGCCAACTAAAATTTGGCCATGACCGTTTAATCCAAAAAGGAAGAATGCCATGGGAAAATCCAAGAGAATTGCTGTTAAAAGCGTCAAAAATCAAACAGATATCGATCAACAAGCAGATCAGCCAATATCGATATGGTATAACCTGATTCATGAACCTGTCCCTTTTATTTTCTTTGGCCTTATTATAGGATCAAAGATATATTCCCTCCTGAGTTTTATATCCAAAGTGGATTTTTCTTACATTTGGGGGCTTTTTCCTCAGATCAGAATGGGTGGAGGGGTTCCCCTCGTTCTATCCAATACGCTGGGCCGCCTTGCGTATAATATGGTCGCCATTCTCTTTGATGCACTCATCATAGCAAGCTATCTTATCAGGATTAAACCAGCCGGCAAGGCAGAAGGTTTCTGGGAGAGATATTACCCCCTTATAACCGTTCTTTTCCCCATGATCGGATTTACCTATCTCCTTTTTTCCCCTTTTCAGATCGGAAGCCTTTTGATGCATTTTGACCTCCCGCTTCTTTTTCCTCTGATTATTGAGCTTTCGGGATTGGTTATCTCATTTGCAGGGGCGACACTGAGCATACTGGCGCTATGGCAGCTCAGAAGGTCTTTCAGTCTCATGGTTGAGGTAAGGCGTCTTATAACCACAGGGATGTATCGTTATATACGTCACCCCCTTTACATGTCTGAGATCATTCACGCCATTGGAACCACCATCCTTTTTGCACACCCCGTAGCCCTTGGCATATTTTTGATAACCCTTGTCCTCGAAATCATAAGGGCCAAACTAGAAGAACATAAATTTCTTAGACTGGTTCCGGCCTATGCTGAGTACAAAAAGAGGACAGGTTTCCTCTGGCCAAAATGGCAGAGACGGGAGAACGTGTGAAACATGAACTGGCCAGATATCTCGATGCATCTCAATTGTCTGCCATTTTCTACCAGACAATCATCCTTACTATTGCCTTTGTATTTATTTACAGGATATTGAGTGATAGTCAAAGGGAATGGATCAAGGGCTATCTTATACCCATAATCTTCTTTCTGTTTCTTGCGGGCAAAACCCTCAGGAATGCCATAGCCTTACTGGGCAATAAGGCATATAAGTCTCAGTCTCATATCCTGATACTTCTTTCCGTCAACAACCTTCTTATCCTCTCCTTTATGTCTCTCGCCATCATAAGCTACATTATTCGAAGCAGGCCTATTCATAAAGCCTGCGGAATAAAAGAAAGGGCATTCCCCATATTCGTGCTTTTTTCACAGTTCGCCGGATCCTATTTTATCGGCGCGCATACACGGTTCCGTTTCCAGATATTCCTTTATATCTCGGGAATTATAATATCTATCCTTGGCACAATCATGGGATGCTTTGCGCTGTGGGAACTAAAGAGGTCGTTCAGCATCATGGTCGAGGTTCGAAAGCTTATAACAAAAGGTATTTACAGCAAGGTGCGCCATCCGCTTTATGCAGGAGAGCTCCTCCACCTTTTTGGGATTGCTATGCTATTCAATAATACCGCCGCTTACGGCCTGTTTGTATTCCTGTTTTTCATGCAGTCTTTGAGGGCGGTGCTGGAGGAAAAGAAACTCTCGTCCCATTTCCCTGAATATGAAACATATAAAGACAGGACGGGTTTTTTCTTCCCGAAACTCAAAAAAACCAACTCATAAAATCATATGAGTGTAACCAAAACAGAACATTAAAGACAACATTAGCCATGCATTTCCTTATAGGATTCTAACCAGGAGGCATGCCTTCTCATCAAAATATCAGATATTTCATCAATAGTGCATTCTTCCTGATAACCTGTGCCCATCTGCCTCAATATAACGGAGCCGCGGGAAATCTCCTCTTCCCCAAAGATGATTGTGTAAACACTGCCCAATCTGTCTGCCATCCTAATCTGGCTTTTTAATGTGCGGCCCTGATAATCCATCTCCGCAGGAACTCCATGAAGCCTCAGCTTTGTCATTAATCTGAACGCCTTTGATCTGGCTTCGCTCCCAAGCGTGGCGAAAAAAGAAAAACAAACACGGCCTTTATCTTTCGGCTGGGATATACCCTTCAAGGCCAAAATCAGCCTCTCCATGCCCAGGGCAAAACCACACGCAGGCGTAGACGGCCCGCCAAAATCCTCTACGAGGTGATCATACCTTCCTCCGCCGGCAACGGCATTCTGTGCCCCAAGCAGATGACTTGTCACTTCAAAGGTCGTGCGGGTATAGTAATCAAGCCCCCTGACCAGATGCGGATTAAGGTAATATTGTATCCCCGCATCTTTTAGCAACCCTTTCACACCTGAAAAATGCCCGTCACAGTCATGGCAAAGAAAATCTAATACCCTTGGGGAGTCTTTCATCATTGATTTACAGTCAGGATTCTTGCAGTCCAGGACACGCAGGGTGTTAGAATTGAACCTGCTTTTACAGTCATCGCAAAGCTTATGTACAAAAGGGGCAAGATATTTTCGCAATTCATCCCGGTACCTGATATGGCAGGACCGGCAACCCAGGCTGTTCAGATGTATCTGAAAATATCCGCCAGCCTCTTTTGGGGGTGATGTAACTGTATGTGAAGACTGCCTAAAAAATGAATATTGAAAGTGTCCGCATGCCTCTTTTGACAGTGATGCAGTCCCTTTTATAGCCAGCCTTTCCAACAGATGGAATAAAAGGATTATCTGCTCTGCGTCCACCTCAGGATCAGGAGGGCCAAAGCACTCAGCGCCGATCTGGTGAAACTGCCTTGTTCTTCCTGCCTGAGGGCGTTCATACCTGAACATGGGGCCAAGATAGTAAAGCTTATTGGCGCCAAAATCCATACGCAGGTTATGTTGCAGATATGCCCTTACCACAGGCGCTGTCCCCTCAGGCCTTAGTGTCAGAAGCTGCCCTTTACGGTCGGAAAATGTATACATCTCCTTGGATACGATATCTGTCTCCTCCCCTATGCCCCTTGCAAAAAGTCCTGTATGCTCAAACACAGGGGTCCTTATCTCTGTGTATCCAAAGGCCTCAAGCATAGATCTTGCGTTATTCTCGATCCTGTGCCATAAATCTATCTCAGAGGGAAGGATATCCGCCACCCCTCTTGCGCTTTGAAACTTTATAGACATTCCTTACAATCTCCCTACGATGGACAAAGGAACGGAATCCAAAATGCCCCTAAGTCATTTTCTTTAATCTTTCTACGATGAGCCTTAAAATCTCATAGCAATCGAATATATGCCCATGGCTCCAGGTCATAGCCTCTTCAAGCGCTTTGATACGAATTCCGTTTGGCAGGGAAAGGGTTATCTCAAAAAATGGAGGGGCGTCTTTGTCGATCGCCTTAATAATCAAAAAAGAATCTATCCCCTTGGGCTGCATAAAAAACATGAACCTTCCACCGATAATATGCTCTATGATCTTTTTTATCTGAAAGGTAGCCTGTTCTAAAATCTTTTCCGCAGCCTCTTCCCCAATTCTAAAATAAACAAGCGTCTCTGCCTTAGACGGGGAATCTATGTGATCAATCAATGCAGGCATTGTTATCCGGCACGGTTGAGGGTCTTTAAGGGGGATCCTGTTTATGGAGGGATCCCCAGCCTGTGTCCCCAAAATATCTCTGGGCTTGGGGCGGGGTTCAAAAGGATTCAGTGAGTGTGCATATCTTTCATAATCCTCCTCCGCATCCCTTAATTCCCTTGCGGCATTCAGCCTGTCTGCATCCCTGTCTTTTTTCCATTTTTCTTTCCATTCATCAAACCTTTCCCAAAAATCGTTTCCCTTCTGGTCTTTATTATTCATGAAAAAACCTTCTATCTTTAATTGAAAGACAAGTCATTGATGAATAGAGAATTACGGATCGATTTTAGCTATAAAGGGCCAAACCATCCTTTTCTTAAATGGTCTCAGATCTAATCCCTGACCTTCAAGTTGTCTTTGACCTTTACAACGCCCTGCACGCCCCTTGCCAGTTCGATCGCTATGTCGGCTTCTTCCTTGGAACCTACAATCCCTGTCAATGTAACCTCCCCCTCAATCGTGTCCACATCTATCTTTAAACCCTTAACCTTTGAATGGGCAAGCAGCTTTGATTTCACATTCGAAGTAATCACGCTGTCATCTATCCATTGCCCCACGCTTCTCTCATCCGATGCGATCATATACCCTCCTGCCACGCCTGCCCCTACCCAAAGCGGGGTACATCCTGTTGTAGAAAAGAAAGAGACCATCAAAAACAGGGCTGCCCCCAAAAAGGCCCTCTTCAGCCAAACGTTTTTAAAAAAGGACATAATCTCCCCCCAATGCACGCTTAGTTATTCATAAAAACTTAATGATCTTATCACAATCATAAAACACTTATAAAACTGAAAAGCCTTTCTATCCCTTTTGGGATGAGAGCCGTCTTATCCTCAATACAAAGGGAATCGATAGTATCTCGACCAGGATGATGATCGATAATACGATTTGGGCCTTTATACCTAACCACCAGGGCATCCATATCCCTGCTATAGATAGAAACATGACCAGAATTTGAAGGCCGACCCAGAAAACATAGCCCCTAAAAACCCATTGCCCTTGGCGGTAAAATCCATAAGAAATGGTTATTGTAAGCCCTCCAAAAAAGACCCCTGCAAGAAGTGGATAAAGATTGTCGGGGCGGCATATAAAACCCAGTCCGTGTAAAGGTTTAAACCATATAAAGATAGAAACTATTGTGACAAAAAGCCCATAGGCAAAAATGCATAGTGACAGGGCGATGATCTTGGCGGAAGGGGCATCATGATCAGCCCTCCTGAGACCTATGGATGTCCATCTTATGCCTGTATGATGAGGCGTTGAAGCGGTCTTCTTGATTTCACGGCTTCTAATCTCATGCTCAATCAATGTATGACCGCACTCGCCACATATTTGAGCGCCATAAGGATTAAGAAAATTACATCTTGGACAATGCTCAGCCATATCAAAACCTCTTTTTTATGTTTTTGTTTTTATTTTTAAAAAAGAAACAGGATGCCGGCCTGAAAAAAAGGCCCTCCCAGATCGAGCTGGCTGTCTCCATAATTATCAATCCAATTATAGACCGCCTCCAAGGTAAAATATGTGTCTAAGACCCAGTAATTCTCAGACATAAGCCTGGCATGTTTGGGATCTAACTGATCAAGAAGCACTCTAAGGCCCAAAACCCCGTGATAGCCGTATTTACAGCCATCTATATCCTTTTTGTCAAGCTTGTCTTCCTGATACCACCATATGCTTGGACCGCCCCCGATATAAGGGCTCAATACCCGGCCTATATTACGAAAAGGTATAAACCGCAAGGTCATAGAACAGGGGACCATCCTGAAGACAACATGATCTATAGACTTTCCCATGCCATCAGGTAAAAGCGCCATACCGTCCATTTCCATATATCCCGCTGCAAGGCCAATCTCCATATACGGCCTGTGCACCCATCCTATCTCCAACTGGACCGGCCATCCCCTGTCTTCCCCATAAACCTGTCTCGTCGCATCGGCTTGAGGCCCATAGAAGCCTGCCTTAACGCCGGAAAACCATCTCCTTTTAGCAGGCGTATCCTCATTCCTGCCTGAATCGAGGAAAGATATGAAACAACCGCCTTTTTCGTTCACCAGATCGGTCAAGCCCAGGGTCGGGCTTGGCGTCCCTTCAACCTCATCAGACCATCCTGAAATATTGCCAGCCTTGTCCCTCGCCCTGACCCTGATCTTGTATGCAATATGATTCTGAAGGTTCTGAATCTCTGCCGAAGGCGTCCCTTCAGCAGAATAACCGGCGACGATATATTGTTTCTGTGCATTGAGAGATTGATTGGGGTCGTCTCCTCTCCAGTATTCCAGTTCATAAAAATCCAGACTCTCTCTAAAATTCGCATCCTCAAACGCGGTCCCTTTCTCAAAATTGTCTGTAGATGCCTGCCAGCTCACAATGATGCGGCCATCTCCCACGCCAATATCCAGTCCTCCTGGCGCAGAAGGCGCATTTGCATCAAACGCCAGGGCAATCTGTTTTATCACCCTTTCGCTGTCTTCTCCATTTCCATAGATCAATTCCCATTCTACTGTATAAACCCCCTCCCTGTTCATTTTAAGGCCAAAATCCCAGAAACAGACCCCGTTTGGGTCCACCTGATTGGGATTGTCAAATCCGACATACCCGCCATCCATGGCCTGCAAGGAAACAATAGAGGCAGAAGGCACATTATTCGGATCAAGCCAGTGGCTTTCCCCTTCCCAGTTGGGTTTCAGGAAGAATTTTATCTGGGGTTTCTCCTCTTTTCTATCCGGGATGAATCTATCCTTCATAGAAAGCCCTGAGATATCTATCCTCGGAACCAGCCTTGTCAATATCTGGGCGCCGCTATCGTTCACTGTGCCTGCAAAAATAAGATCCCCGTCAGCAGGATTTTTGAATACCGCCATGATCCTGTTATTTGGGTCAAAGGGTGAGGATGGAACGCTAATCCACTCATTTCCCCTGTAGTTCTTCCAGACCTTTCCGCCTTCACCGGAAATGACCGTCAGATAGAGATATTCACCCATAACCTGAGGCGGGTATATCGACACAATATTCGAATCGGAGAATGGGCCATTGGGATCATTCGAAGAAAACCGCTTACCCCATTCAAAAATATCAGAAGAAGTCTGCCTGGATTCCCAAATGCACCATCCCTTTTCAGAGCCGATTATGGATTCGGTAAGAAGCCAGGTCTTTCCCATATAAGCTGTCATAGAGATATATGCGGATATATCATCCACTTCATTGGCGCTGGATCCACTTGAATCGAAAAATGCCACTTTGTCTAATGCATCCCAAAACTTGGCTTTAAGGTTGTAATAATAAAGCGGCGCCCCGCGCCCTGTCTGCCTTGTCCCTAAATAAAGCAAATCCCCGAAAGGTTCCAAAAAACTGACGGATAAAAGATTCGGATCGCCAAGCAGCATGTCCTTATCCTCAATGACCTGTGTGATTTGCCCACTGGCCAAATCACCCCAAACAATCCGGCAGCCGTAATCCCTCTCGCCTATCCCTATATATAGATTGTTGCCAAAGGAATTGCCGCAATCCACGCGCCATTTTGCAAGCTGCCCCGTATTTGATCCGATATTGACCTGGACCTCCTGATTCGGGTCTAAGAGTTTATACACCCGGCATTGCCCCCCATCATAAATACCCGCATAGACAGAGCCGGATCCTGTGAAAAGCCTGTCCATCCTTGCGCCTTTTCCCTTAAATGCGCCGGATTCAGCCCACATCTTTTGGCTTTCCGTGGCCCATCTATTCGGGTCATCCTCTATCCTGGATGCCCAGAGGCATGTGCCGCGGTTAGGATCAGCCCTGTCAATGGAATCGGAGGTGATCAAATACAGATAATCCCCGTCAAAGGAGGCATCATTAAAGGCACGGGCAGCATCCCCCTTCTCCCTGAAGGAAGAAGGATCGATCCTCACCCATTCACAGAAGCATACGGACCCTCGGATCAAAATAACCATACATAAAAAAGCAAGGGAAACGATCCAAGTTGAAATCAAACCTTTACTTCTCAATTAATCCTGCCCCTTTTTATTTGGAATGCCACCCAAGGCAAACCCATCCATGCAATGATTAAAATCAAATGCGTCAGGCAGAAGATCGTCAATAGCCATACGTTTTAATGCGCCCTTTAAATTGGCAAGGACGATTTGTAGACCCGGCCCGAACTCCCATATCATCTGCCTGCATGATCCGCAAGGATACGTCAGCCCTTGGGTATCGGCTACAATAGCCAGAGTCTTGAACACCTTTTCTCCCTCCGAAATCGCCTTGACAAGGGCTACCCTCTCCGCGCATATCCCAAGGCCTAAAGACGGGTTTTCGATATTGCAGCCCGTATATATCCTTCCGCCTTCGCAAAGCAAGGCTGCCCCGACCTTGAAGCCGGAAAAAGGTGAAATCGCCTTTTCTCTTGCGTTTCTTGCCTTATCAATCAAAACCCTGTCCATCTCGGTATACATCATTCTTGTCCTTTATCTGAAAACCCTATATTCCGTCTTCAGACGGAATGACAAAAAAGGCGATTTTCATCCCCCTTTGTGAATCGAAGATTCATGGGTGTTTCGATTCTTGTAATGCGGATTCTATCATATCCTGTTTCACAATCACAGACAAATTGCCGATCCTCATTTCGATTTAACATACATTCAAAAAAGTTTGATATCCTTTGGCAATGTTTTGATTATAAGGGATCCATCCTTTTCACAACAGGCTTTTGTATTTTTCCTTTTCAAGCAGGCATTTCAATGCATATTCCTCATCAGACAACCCGCTTTCATCAAGGCATACCCCGAGGGCATTTGAAAAACCGCTGACCAAGGCATTCTTTATTGATGGCATATCTTTATCCCTTGCCGATGTCTCACGGATTGAGATCATCTCAGACTCAAGCCTGCACATAATCCCTTCCTGTCTTGATCCATCCGTGTAGTTCAGCAGGTCAGCCCAAAGCCTCCTGTCTAAATCAACCATAAGGGTGCCCTGTTGAAGCGCCCAGTCATCCATCCGTCTTTGGGCGAAACCGGCCAGCTTGCGGCCTGACAGCACAACCTCGGACCTGATCCTTGTCAGGAAACAGGCGGGTGACTCCCTCCTTGCCTTGATCGAAATATCATTTGACGGCCTGCCGTTGTCCAGACAGGTATCCAACCCCAGTGATTTGAGGCCCAGAATAAACCCCCGGGCGATCTTGAGATAACTCGGCCAAAGCCCGGAAGGTATCACCTTCCCTTTTGCGGGGAATACTATCGAAAAGCCCAGATCTTTATTATGGACAACAGCCCTCCCCCCTGTCATCCTTCTCACGATCTCCAATCCTCGGCCAGTGCATTCTTCCATACGGACTGTTTTTTCAAGGCGTTGGAGATAACCGATGGTTATAGCAGGCCTTTCCCATGTATAAAGATGAATCGCAGGGGGGGAGAGACCTCTTTTGCAGCTCTCCAAAAGGGCCTCATCTACAGCCATATTATTAGCCGCTCCCCCTGCGCCGGTATCGATAAATCTCCAATTTTCAATAGGAATCATGGCAAATTAACTCAATACAATAATACCTTGAATACTATAGATTCTTAATTTTATACATATATTCTCCAGTTCGGTCATATTTCTCTATCTTTTCAAAATATTTTGCCGACATGCGGGTATCACCCACTATTCGATAGTATTTTCCCAATTCAAAAAGGCTGAAGAGATCTGCAGGATTTCATGAAGGGCATGCCACATGAATGTATCTATATTGATGACATATAAGATTTTGAAGAAAGCGTCAGCCAATTAGGCATTAAAGGCATTATCTTCAAAGACCAGCCCGCCCTTAGAAAATCTCTAAATGCCCTTGGTGTCCATCTTAAAAATTTATGCTAAAAATTTTGCAGGCTTGACCAGCCCAGCTCACCGTCTGGGAGTTCATCCGAAACTGGATGATGGCGAACAAGTATTATCGATAGAGGATAGATTTTTTCCAGCGTTCCGGGAAGTAAAAACGTCTAGTTGTTTAGTAGTATTATACGAATTGCATTTTGGACAAGGTTCAGAAAATTTATCAACTATCTTAATAAAGAATTTTTCGAACTGATGTCCACAATCTTCACATATAAAAGAATAAATAGGCATCTTTAAATCATCTCCCTTTTAAGATTAGGAAGAAGGCGCACATGCCCCTTCTCAAAGCTGAATAAAGTAAATAATCACTAATTGAATTGTAAACGTTCTAAACCCCAGCCGTTATGAAAATAATAAAATAATCCAAACAGTTTTGTCAAATTTTTGTCTCGATAATAGACCTCGTTGTTTATTTTCATGATTCGTGGCGCCACTAAGTGGCATGAGCGCTTGTCTCGAAAATAAGCCTCGTTGTTTATTTTCATGATTCGTGGCGAACTGGAGGGCCATGTGTGTTTATTATTCTAGAAATAATGGATTATGGATGAATAGAGGGAATGTTGTTCAACCTCTGCGTTGATCCTCTGACCAAGCATAGATTCGGCGCCCATTTTTTCTCCGAAACGGTATTGATAGGCGATATCAAGGGCGAAATCCTTCCAGACAATGCCGCTTCCTATGCTTGCCCCGTAGAAGTCATCCACCCTCCCTTCGGCAGGCTCTGGATCATAAAAGATGCCAAATCTCAAGGGCACGAGAAGCCCCTTTTTATAGAGCAGGTATTCGGCCCCAAGCCGAATTTGTGTGGCAGGCTTAATGTTCGCCTCATGTTCGGGCTTATAATTGATAGGGCTATAACGTCCTGAGGATGTGATCATTAGATACTCATCCCAGTGTGTCCGGTAGATATCCATGGAGAGTATGAGATAGTTGTCCATCAGACCCAGGGCAGCGCCTGCGCCGTATGAAACAGGCATGTTTAATCTGGATCGGCTGGTATAATAAGATGGAGGGATGTAATCGTAGTCTGTAGGATCTGCAAGGTTCCTTGACATATAGACGTACTTTTGTGTATGATCAATGCGGGCGCGGAATGGGGTCTTGATCACCCCTCCGATCTTTAGTCCCCCGTTTGTATGCCAGAGAAACCCGAAGTGGATGTTGAATCCGGAGAATTCGTATCTCTCGTAAAGCTGGCCTGATGACCTCCACGGATATCCGAGCGCCATTCCCTCTCCCTTTATTGTGGATATGTTTTCCCAGTGGTTGGCAAAAAGCCTGTCAGCCCAGATATTTGCTGTAATGCCGATGGAAAGGGAAGGGACAATCTGGACTGCAAGGGCAGGGGAAAGCGGCGCAAGTGATCCTCGCTGTTTTTCATGGAGGGAATAATCCATGTCAAGGACGCCCTCGTCGTATACCTTCCAACGGGATTGCTCTTCGAAGGAGAAGGCATAGAGGTGTTGATGATTCAATGAAAAGACCATAAGCCTCGAGAAGAGGCTGAAAGGTATTGCAAGGCTCAGATAGTTCAAGCGGAGACGGTCTTCTGAGAAGTCATCGATGTCTCCGGACACCGTGGATGTGTCATACGTCCTTCTGCCGTAATCATGAGAGATAACACAGGATATCTCTGGCCGCTTCAGGGTGATCAACCCTGAGGGATTCCATGAGGCTGCTGTGGCGTCATCGGCAATGGCGATAAAGGCGCCGCCCATGCCCAGGGCCCTTGCCCCTGATCCCACAGGATTCGGGCTTGAGCTTATCCTCATCTGTAAAAGGATCTCGGGGCCGCCATCGGATCCGAAGAGGGATGCAGGGAGCATAAATAAAAAAAGCAATACAATGGATAGACAACCCGCAGGATAAAAATTGGGGCTGATATGTCGAATTTTTTGAGAATGAACAGGCATATAATATCCTTATTTTTCCCATGAAGGAATATTCAAATTAGCGCCCTTCGGGCGGACTAAAAAACCTGCCCGAAAACCCGCATAAAAAAAATGAAAATTCCTATGCGATTAAATTAATAACCTTTGATAACATTGACACAGGGGATATTCAATCCTCCAGGATTTTTATAAAGCACAGGCCGGCATTCTCAAGATCGATACCAAGTCCCTCCGGATAGGCAAGGCCGCCTGTGATGATTAATTCCCCTGCATATTCGCCCTCTTTATTTATCATATCCCCATTGAGCCCTATCGAAAGACGGATTGCCTGCTTAGAGATAATCTCCAAAGGCAAGGCGCTCCAGGCATATTCCTCATAGATATAAATATAGAACTGAGCGACATCGTAAATCTCCTGATCCCCTGAGACATATAAGGAGAACGTCAGGGTGGCCATGTCGATCGGGACATAGATATGTGCCCTGAACACGCCATAGGGGAAAAAAAAACCTCCGGGTGTGCCTGTGATGATCTCAGGGGAGTTTGCATCCAAGGGCGCAAGCCATGTGAAATAAGGCCATTCCCCGTCTTTTTCAAGTATATCGAGCGTGATCTGTTTGTCCTTTGTTGAATCCCTGCCCTGAATAAGAAGGGTGGCGGTGTCCGGATCCGATGCATTTTCTATCCCGTCCCCGTCGATATCCCCTTCGATTTCTTCGTAATCAAGGGAACCGTCGCCATCCTGATCCTGATCGTCAAGCTCCAGGTAATCAAAGAGGATTGAATCGTTGTCCGTTAGGGATTTGTTCTTGAGTATGAGCGTGTCTTCCTCATGCGCCCCTTTTCGGATATAACCTAAAGGTATTTCAGTCGTTGCATCAGGGGCAGGGAAAAAAGCGGGCAGCATCAAATCTTCGGAAAGGGCAACCCCTCCCTTGATCAGGATAAGTTCCTGTGTAAAGTTTGTCACCGAGGACTTCGCCTTGACCCGAAGGACAGGAGATCGAAGGTCTCCTGGATAGTCAAAACTGATGCGTATCTCCTTGGGGTTATATGATACCTCCTGTGGCCAGATCCTGCATGGGAAGGATTGCCAGTCAAAGGCGTTTGGGTCTTGTGGGGGGGTAAAGCACACCACTTCCTGATTGATATTGGGATCATGCCCTGTGCCTCCTGGAAGCCCGAATTCGCTTGAACTTCCGTCGTTTTCTCCGATCCTCCAGACCGTTTTTGCGGATAAACGGGATGAAGGAATGCCTATCAACAGGGATATCAAGAAAAAAGTGCTTATGACCCCATACCCCTTGCCCAGACCACGTTTATGCCTGTTCGTGCACCCTGTCATTCTTTTACCCCTATGACGTAAGCGCCATCAGGCGAGAGGGGGAAATTCCCCCCTGCTGGCCTTCCGAAGAACATGTACGCCGACTCCCAGGCCCCTTTACCCCCTTGCGCATTATTGGAACGGCTGATGCTTGTTACCCCGTTCGGGTCTTCGCTGTGTATGTATTCATATGAGGAATAGGGGCCTGTCTGTGGATCGTATGGAACGGGGCAGATATTGATCCCGGGAACAATTTCCGGTATGCCGGAAGGGAGCCACGACTGCAATTCCTGATATATGGTCTCAGGGATCTGCTTATAGATCATGTATCCTGTGCCGTATTGCAATGTAAAATTTTCACCTCGCGCATTGGCGTCCCAAAAAAGCCAGCGTTTGTTTTCACGGTCATATCCCCTTATGGATTGCCAGTCATCCAGGAATTGTACGCAAAAATCATTGGCTGTATATGGATCATCAAGGTAGAAGGGGAGAAGGACCAACTGAGGAGATACTGAACATCCTATGGTATATAGGCAGGGGTGCGTACCGTTCAAAAATTCATCTATATTTACAAATCCGTCCAAATCATTTGTGTCTAGCCATTTTGGAAATATCCCGTTCGGATCGACCGCACCCTGCCATATATCATAGAGGATCTCCAGATAAAAAAGGGTATCGTTGGGATCAAAGGGCGGCGCAACGGCCTGGTCTATCCGGATGTCCCCAATCCTCGCTATATTTCTTTCCATTAGATCGATAGAAAAAGGGGGGATCAGATGGCTATTGGGATCGCCTTCTTCAGAGACTGTCAACTCGTATGAGCTGTTGCCATTGAGACCGTCTATAAAAAACCACCCGTCGATCCTTGAGGGATCAAGGGGGTATTCCAGGAATTCTCCTAAACTGTCCGTCATATCCTCCCTGGCGTCCGCCCCGTTTTTTACGGATATACGAATCCTGTTTATACCGTTTCCCTCCTGGTTTATAACACGCCCGTAAACCCCTCCCGACAGGGTCATACACGCAGGAGGCATAGCATGCATCCAGAACCTGTATATGAGCGCATTCGCATCCGCAGGGGACACACTGCCTGAAACGAACACAGGCTCAAGCTGCAGGGTATAGTATCCGTTCTGTGAACATTGCCAGGCATAGGAACCGTTTTTGAGGTCCTGACCGCCCCATATATTGTTTACCCCCTTTGAATCGAAAAGTGACATGCGCACCTTGTTGTCCAGTTCCGTAACAGTATATACCTCTATGAAGAATTGATACTGAAACAGTTTCAGCCCATAGAAGTATATCCAGTCCCTGTCTGTGGCTGTATGGAACGTGCGGACCTGAGGCAGAACCTTTCCATCGTCTATCTGAACGGCAACCGGTCTTGCCTGATCCGTGAGGTCGTCCGGCTCAAAACGGTCTGCGACCTTCGCTTCAATCTCTGAGGGGTCAACCTCTTCCATTTCCGGGGGTTGAATAACGTAAGGCTGGCTTATCCCGTCTTGTGCCGCAGCCCTCGAGTGAAAAAGGGAAATATCTGTTGTCAATAAGGCCACTGCAAGAAATAAAAATATATGAAGGTCATGTTTACAACACATTCTAAAGACATGTTTTTTTAAGGATTTCATACGTTCACTTCCTCACTTCATTATCACACGGTCCCCGGCCCTGAGCCCGCGAAGGGCTTTTTTATGGGCAGGAAGCACAAGAGAATGCCCCCTGGTTGCCTCCTCAATCCTACCTTCGCCAATGATCTCCAAATCCCCTGCGAAGGCAGGCTTGGTTATCGTGGATTCATCCTCCCTGACCCTGTACACCCAGAGCTTCATACCCCTTTTTAGACGATCCTCTGTTCCGAGGTTTATCACAAAAGTCTCATCGTGTATCTGCACGATCTCCCCCTGTATCAGCGGGAACTCCTCAACAAGCCTCTGCGAAAGGCCCTTTGATACAAAATCTATATCACCTGGTTCCTTCCAGTGGTTGTATATGTTTTGTATGCACAAAATCTCCTGTGTCTCCACATCGATTAACCTGGCATATATCTCAAGGCAGCGGTTCTGTCCATCCCAGTGTTCATAGAATGACCCTGCAAGCAGGACCTCCGCGCCTATGCACATCCCTATCCTGACGGCAGTATTAGGATCGATAGAACTCCCGCAGGCAAGGTTCAATTCGCGCATCACAGCATCGATCCTCTCCCTCTCCATGATCCTGAAACGTCCAGTGTCAAAAAGGGCTGCCCTTAATTTTTCTGTTATATAAGCCACCGAGCCCTGAGCAGGCGGCGTGAATATGGGCATATCACCCTCCCGAACAATATTAAAGGGGAGGATTGCCATTGACCACCTTCTCCCGATCCTTTCTGTTTCGGATACCCTGTATTCAACCCATACACTCCTGGGGGGTGAGATTCCCTTGCTGTCCTGAGCATATATGGTGATTGGATTTTTACCTTCCTCCAGTGGTATTGTCCGTGTAAAGGAGAAACGTATCACGTCCCCGGATATGTAAGAACGATATCTATGCAGAAGCCTTCGAAAACGTGGTATCAGGGCCTCTGATTCATCCCGCGAAAGGATCGATTCCTCATTGATCCAAACGTTCAGGATCTCCCTGCGTGATTCGACCCATCCGGTTATGACCACACGCGGTTCAAAAACCATAGACGGACAGGGTTCAACATGGATTACTGGGCCGTCCGCATCATTCATCGCAAAAAGGGGTATGACACGGTTCGCACATACCATAATCCCGCCTGACCTGGAAGGCGAGGCATCCTGCCGGAGATCCCACAGGGGGCGAATTACGCCCTGTGTGGCATTTCCTGCCCTGTCCAACGCATAAAAGGTTACAGGTGAATAACAGGGTACGCTTTTTTCAAATTCATATACATCCCCTTCTATATCCCCTTCATGCACTAAAGGCAACTCCTCATCAGCTATGATGAATCTTTCCATCCCTGATGCATCGTATACAATCCCCCTGAGTGTGGTCATCGCGCCTTCAGGCGAAAGGTCCTCGTCTTCGCTGGATACCGGCGCAAACATGACTACCGGGCCTTGCTGGTCAAGGATCACACAGAGGCGACTTGCCGTGCGGTTGCCTGCAAGGTCTGTCGCCTCGAAATGCAATATATTCTCTCCGGTGTTCAGGGCTGCCTTTCTCTTAAAAGAAATGACAGGCTGGGCAAGGTCAACGAATAGCCGTTCACCCTGTATAACGATATCTGATACAAAGTAATCGTCCCTGGCCTCCCCCTCTATCGTATATACCGGTTGGGAGGTATAGATAACGGTATCCTCGCCATCCGTTGCCCCCGAAAAAGAGATGCAGGGTGGCGAATTATCAAGCCCTGTCCCCTCCAGCCATCGCCTCCTGGCCTCGTTGAGGTAATAGGTTGCCCTGGCTGAGTCTGCCGATGCCAGGGATTGCGAGAGTTCATCGATCGCCTCCTGTATCAGTCCCTGGTTGAGGTATACGATACCAAGTTCCCTGTGCGGGAAGTAATCAATAAAGTGCATCCCGTATGTCCTTGCCATCCATTTGTCTTTCGAGTTCTGTCTTATGGCGGCACGGAACTCCGTCACCGCCTTATCCTGGCATCCGCCCCTGGCGTAAGCCAGGCCGCTTCGGTAGCCGCATTCCCAGTCGTAACGGCGCCTGCATTCTGAAGGAGGCTCATCGTGTAAGCAGGGTGCACGTTCTGCCACTGCGCAGCCTGATATAAAGGAAATCCCAAGGGCAAGAATAAGATAAATGATACACATCTTGATGTATTCACTGCGCCTTTCCATCCTATTTTCCATCAGTAAATCGTGGGTTCTGGCTTTCGCCGGAATGACAAAAAATTGATTTTCATGCCCCTTTGTGAATCGAAGACTCATGGGCTTTTCACTATATTATCTTAACGGCACAATGTCTTTTGCCGTTACCTTTTATCTTCCATCCTTTTTTCAAAGGATGAGATGATTTGTTCGCCAAGCGCCCTGCCCGCATCCTTTATGTTATGCGGGTCAAAATATTGCGAAGCCCGCCCTGTTATGGCCGTCGTCTTTGTATCCACAAGGCGGAGGAACGCCTCTTTCCTCCGTGTTAATTGAGGAACGCGGCCAGGACGCTCGAATGTCTTTACGAACAGGATTCCGCGGGCATCAAATATCTCGCCGAAAGAAAAACGGAGCTTATCTTCCGTGAGATTCAAGGCATTCAATTCCAGTTCCCTGATCACAAAATCGAGGCGCTGCCTTTCAACGACTGTATAGTCCGGCTGGCCATCAAAAAAAGTAATCAATTCCTCTATAAGCAGTTCCGTGTCTTTATCGCTTGCCACTGGATCGGAAGGTATAATACACAGTGTGTATTTCCCATGGAAAACCTTAGTGGATAAGGGAGGAAGGGCACCCTTGTCCAAAACTGAATTTGAAAGGTTGTGTCCCTTTCTCATTTTATCCATGATCCGTTCGACGATCTCCCACTTCTTTTCCTCCCACTCAAGGTCTGTGTATTTATTATAGCCTCCTTTATCGTTGGTTGCCGGCCGGCCTTTATACCTAATGAAAAAAAGGAACATGAGCATGATCGCTATAACGCCGATGGCGATACCTTTGCCCAATCCCCTTGACAAATGCAATCCTTTCGATGATCTTGTGGTTATACGACCGGAGGATTCCATGCTGTTGTAGCCGCTTCCATCTGAGGCAGGGACGGACGATGATTTTGCACGTGTATCCGCTGCGGCGCCGCAGGAAATCACTGCGGGTTGACCATCCGCCTGACCATCCTCCTGTATGTCCCGAACCTGGCGAAATTCTCCAGACTCCTTATATGTTTGCGCCTGCCTGAAATAGCAGGTTGTCGGGTCTCCATAAAGCATGTAATGCGCCCATTCAAGACCGTTTTTGCCATCTTCTTCGCCGCCCTGTATGAGCTGTATTCGTGCCTTCCGAAGCGCCTCGCCTATACTCGATGACTGGGTCATCAATTCGTAAAAATGGAGTCCAAGTGAGAGGCCGGAGATGTCACGCACATCCTGAAACGTGCCTATATAGTGCTGCACGCCGGAGCGCAGAAAGGCGTTTACCAGATCATAGGCGTAGTAGCGGCCCCAGTCAACCTGATCCTTTTTTGACCATTCCGATGTCTGGCCGCTCTGACAGGCATTCGAGAATATCAAAGCAGGGAGCGGTCTTTTGCATCCCGCCAGCTCCATTATCCTTTGAGCGGTCAGAATGCCGTCTTCGAGCACCCAGCCGCTCAAATCCGGATTGTCCTGATTGTATTCTGCATGACCTGCATAATGGAGGATGTCGTATTCAAATAACTGCCTTGAGACCATCTTTGAATCTATGGATGTCGTTATTATATCGACATCCATAAGGTCCCCCCTGTTTTCCAGCTTTTTTAGAAGAAGGTCGCCTTCCTGATAGGATTTCGGCAGATCGTTTCTGGGGTCGGCAAGGATCAGCATCCTGAGCCTCCGGACCTCCGGTGACCTGACGCTCACCATGGGATGTGAGGTGTAAACCCTTCTTCCCATATTGAACCGCAGGCAGAAAAACTGCTCGCCATCATAGGCAAGCTCCCAGGGTATATTGAGAAGGGATTCGCTGATTGTGAGGTAAAGGTTTTCAGAGCAGGCATCGGCAAGCCTTTTCTTGATCTGCACGGGAAAAACGCAGTTATACAAATCCATGCCCGCCTGCTGTAATCTTTTTGTTATACCTGCCTTGTCATATTCAGGGGAATAGGTGGAGGCATACATGAGGGAATATATCTCAGCAGAGACGGCCTTGAGCCTTGAGGGAGAAACGCCGGTGTTTATATATGATTGGAGCGGGCCATCCTCCCCTTTCATCTTTTCCTCAAAAAAGATACTCAGTTTTTGGCCTGAGGCATCATACAGGATCTTGAGGTCTATAAACGTAATGCCGTATTGGCCCTTTGTATAAGGATTGGAAAGGCTCATTGCGCTTCCCTTTCTATGCTATTTTAATGGATACATCCCCGATGATCTGCCCGCCATCACGGATGCCGATCGTATAGTCGCCGGAAGGGATGCCCTGGAATTGAAGTGGATTGTTTTCAAAGGTGGAGGAGCGAAGCAAGCGGCCTGACCTCATAAGCTCCACCCTGATCCTTTTGCCTTCTTTTTTTTCAGACAATGGAAAGACCTCGCATTGAATCGCGCACCTTCCCTCTTCCTCCTCCATGACCCGAACCCTGATCCTGCAGTCTTTGTAGGTTTTTAAAAATGGGGGCAGTGAGAGCGCCTTTTTATCGGAGCCGCCCCGCACAAGGGCAGGTATCAACCCATTCCAAAATGGGATATACTCTGCATCCGTTTTTATTAATGTGAGATGTCCTCCGGCCCAGGCCAGGGAAATCCGCAGGGGTTCTATAACGGCGTCCAGGAAATTGCCTAACCCCTTTTTCTCTGTAACTACAGGTTCCATCCCTTCACGCACCCTGGATATCTCCGCCTTTTCCATCGCCTCTGATTCAACTACATCTATGACCAGCCTCAGACAGGAGGAACATTTCAAAAGATGCTCCTGAACCCTTTCGTTTTCAGCATCAGGAAGACGGGATTCAAGATAAAGGGAGACCGTCTCATCGGAAAGGCAACTATTGCTGCTATCCTTGTCATGCCCTGTGTCTCCCCTCTTTTTCTCTTCCCTTGCAAAGGCATGATACATCAAATCTTCAAAAATTTTATCTTTCATTATGAATCCCCTATAAAAAAAGATATATAATTGATCTATGACGTTTTTTCTTTATCTTTATAATATATAGAGACAAAAAATGGGGTTTTCCTTTCAGTTTACCAAAACCTGCCCCTGTGTTTTTAATGGTGCCACGTTAATCTATGAGTCATGGACGTTCATATACCTCTTTATCTTCTCTTCAGCCCTGTGTCTCAGAAGATGCGTATTCTCCAGGGAAGTGTTCATTACTCTGGATATCTCGTCTGGAGGCAGCTTCTCGAACCAATACAGCCTTGCAAAAAGCCTCTCCTGCCTGGATAATTTGTTTTCAACAATCGACATGATTCTTTCGAGTATCTCGTTCCTGCTTATCTCGTCAAACGTATCCCCTGATGAATGCATGCTGGTATCTTCAGACATAATGGGCGCCTCGTCAATAGATGTTTCCTGGGGGTGTCTTGTCAACGACCTGAGATATCCGGCTGCGGCATGACTTCCGCAAACCCTGAGCCAGGTCGCAAGCGAACATTTCCCCTCCCATTTTCTTAATATATAAAAGTCCTTTTCTATAAATGATGTCCAGACAACCTGCCTGCAATCGTCAACCTCCTCTGCAGCCAATATGGATGAATAACGAAAAACGGCCCTTTTCACCACAGAGGAAACAAGCAGCGCGAACCGTTCATAGAAGATCTCCCATGCCCATTCCTTGCCGTTCATGCACTCACAGAGAAGATCCTTATCGGAAATATCCTTATTGTGAAGGTTCATACAAAAATGCCCCGCTGTTGTTTATCGCGGCAGTTTCCCTTACAGGTTTTTTTCTGTAAATACTCAATATGTTATGGGAAAATAGGCTTCTAAACGATAATGAGTTATTATTTCCACAGGATATTGGGCAGTTACGTTTTGCTAAAGAATCGCCGATAGACATTGTTTAAAAAATATTCAAAATTTCAATTGGATAACCTAATAAATAATATAATATTTTGTTAAAAAATTCCAGTTTATTTTTAACAAATAACGCTGTTGCGTTGGAATTAACTAATTGAAAACAGAACTCCCTCATACATATTTTGTTCCAATTGAGGGGCTATGGCTTTCCTGACATGGCCCCTCAAATATCTACAGTGTCAGTGATAAGTAGCCAAAGGGATATTTTTGAGAAGCTTTGTGATTTGAAGTATCTCCAGGGTAATTTTATTCTATCCAAATTTCATAAAAAATTCAGGAGGTTATTTAAAAAAGTGGACAATCTCTCGTCTATTTGATACAA
>JAFGSM010000171.1 GCA_016934595.1 bacterium
CAAGATTATATCGTCAAAATATATAACAAATTTATAATATTAAACTTATTTTTAGGGGCATTTTAGACTTTTTGCGAGGCCATCAAGTGTAACCAAAATAGAACATTATTGCTTATTTTAGTTTTCCAGATATACTGGATTCCTTGTCAAGCACGGTATGACAAAATAGGATAAATTCGACTTTTAACAAAACCATCTAAATCGGAAGTTTCCAAATTTTTGAAGAATGAAGAATTTGGACTAAAATCCAGGCAATCTGAATCTCATGGTTACCTCTCCGGTTTGTCTGTCAATTCTCAAAAACCTTTGATCATCTTCCATAGATTTTACCTTTTTCCCTGTAGCTATTTCCAAAAGCCCGCCGATAAACTGCATGCCGGAATTCAGCACCTCCTCTATCTTTTCAGGCGGCTGACCGGACAAAAAAGAATCTTGCCTATTCTCCCCTGTCCTGTCCCCTCCCATATCCTCCGATTCAATCCCCAGAGAAAGGTTTTCATTTTTTCCACATGAAAACCCCCGTTGGATATTTTCATCTCCCTTTGCGAATTGAAGATCCTTGTTGGTTTCACCTGATAACCCTTTTTCAATTTCAAATCCACTTCGGGCATATTCATCCCCCTCTGTGAATAAAAAACCCTTGTTGATTTCACTGTATGGCTCATTTTCAAGGTTAAGGGAATTTGTTTCTCCGGAGGGCAATCCGGTTTCCTGGTTTTGAGGCATGGGCGCAGTGAAAAGGCCATCTCCCATATCATGAGGACCTGATTCTAAATTCGGGGATTCAAAAGGTGATAAATCTGTTTGTTCTTGAGGTTCGGCCTCTTTATATCGTGGCACAGAATCACCTGTTTGGAGACTGGTCTCCATCAGATTATCATCCATATCTAAATCTGATTCCTCTTTTTCATAATCGAGGCAGGGCTCCTTTTCCTGTAAAACCTTGGGATTTAAATATTGTGGGGTATCCTCAGGTATCTCTTCCTGCGGTCTTCCCTCCGCTTTCGGAACCAGCAAATCTTCCCCTATCATCTCCCTGAGTTTATTCAGCATCTCCGTGCGTTTTTCATGAGAGAATTCAACCGCATCCACACCTCCGTCAAAAACCCCCTTGAATAAATCGGTTTTAAGCTGAATGCCCGCAAGGATTTTTTCCTCTATGCTATTCTTGCTTATGAGATTGACCACATTGACGCATTTACTCTTCTGTCCGATTCGGTTCACCCTACCAATGCGCTGTTTCATTTTGGCCGGGTTCCAGGGCAGTTCAAAATTGACCACACAGTCGGCGGCCTGAAGATTAAGACCTGTCCCTCCCGCATCTGTGGATAAAAAAACCTTGCAATCGGGATTATTGGTAAACTCGTCAATAAGGCATTGCCTCTTATTCACAGGCACCTTGCCGCTCAATTCCACAAAGGGTATGCCTGCCTCTGAGAGATTCTTGGCTATGAGGAAGTTCATTGTCGTCCACTCGCTGAAAATCACCACTTTCCTCCCATTCTGGATGACCAGTTCATCAAGGACGCCGTCTAACTCGTTTAATTTAGGCGAGATATTGGTTTTGCGGTCAATTAGATAGGTGGAATCACACACCATGCGCATACACAGGAGAAGGTCCTGTATCCGTCTAAGATCAAGAGGGGTAAGGAATTTCTTATTCAAAAGGGGGACAAGGGACTGAAGATATCCATTATGGATTTTATATTGAGGCCCGGCCAGGTCAACGAAATAATTATTGATAGTCTCGTCAGGAAGATCGGAAAGGACCTCTTCCTTGCGGCGCCGGATAACGATGGATTTCAATCTTTCGTTAAGTTTGTCAAGATTCCTGTACCCAAGTATCTTCCCCTTCTTATTCCTGCTCAGCATGAAATGATCGGCAGCAAATTTCCATAACGGCGAAAGAAGTTGCGGATCGAGAAATTGCACAATAGAGTATACATCTTCCAGTTTATTTTCCAGGGGCGTCCCTGTTAAAACCAGGGAGTGTTTTCTGGATATCCCTTTAACCGCCTCCGCTGTCTTGGTGGTAAAATTTTTGATGCGCTGGGCCTCATCCAGAATGACCAGATCAGGCTTAAACCTTGAGATAATCAAATTATCCTTCATCACCGCCTCATAATTGGTGATTTTAAAAAGGCTCTCATCCTGAGTATAACAGGATTGCCGCCGCAAACGGCTACCGCCAATAACCACCGCCTTTTCATCCGTGAATTTTTCGATCTCCCTTTTCCATTGCTCCTTTAATGATGCCAAAGTGACAATCAAAACCTTGTTAAAGCCAAAAACCTCTTTTTTAAGAAGGCTCAGGGCAATGGCCTGCAATGTCTTGCCCAGGCCCATTTCATCACCGATCAGGGCGCCGCTCTTATAAAGGGCAAAACGCACGCCATCCAACTGGTAAGGATAAAGCCCTGTTTTGAGCCTTTGCAATGAAGAAGGCGGGGTATCGGCCAGCTTCTCCATCTGCCGGGCAAGAAGAAAATCATCAAGCCGCTTCAAGACCTCCTCCTGAAACCTTACTTTTTTATTGCCATAGAGTTGTTTCATCAAGGTGAGAAGCTCTGAAAAATCATGTTTGATAAAAACCCCGTCCCCGTTGAAATATTCCGCCAGAAGATGATGAATATCCTGAATCTCTGAGGGCTGATATTCACAGAACATACCCGGACGCTGGTTAGCAGAATCCCAGTAAATATCAATGAAGGGAAACCTCTCTTTGCCTATGCGCTTTGCCAACGTCTTGTTGCTCTTGATTTTCTTTTTAAACCAATCCTCAAAGTAGATCAAATGCTTACATGTATTCAGTCGATTAGTGGAAAAATCCGGACAGGAACAATGTCCCCTTTTATTGAATGGATCATGTATAGTAATCACATATTGTTTGCCCCTGGGTGTTTCGATCAAATGTTCTCCCTTGTGCATCTCCCCCAGGGTGATGGTGAATTTTTCCTGTGCGGCCCTTTTTCGCCTGTCCTCGATTGCCTGCTGTCTTATTTCCGTCTCGGTAAGGCAGGCCTCCTTTTCACTGCTATCCTCGACGATTTTATTATGGAATGAGGGTTTATGGCCTTTCATGCGATCCTTGATATCCAGAAGCACGGCAACAATATGCTTGCATCCGTCTCCAGGATACGGGCAATCACAGGACACATCTATCTCGTTTTCAAGCAGCCTTACCTGCGCGGTATAATCCCCATAATTTCCATCAATGCCATATGTGAATAGCCCTTTCTCAGGATCGGCATCGTTACAGATGTATGATCCGTATTCATAGATTTTGATTCCCCTTTGGTAGATGACCTTTGAATCTGCAACATGATCCCTGATATACTCATTGGTTAGATTAAACATACACCCGCTGGCCTCCCTTTTTTTGTCTTCTTAGCGATAATAGAATCATATTTTCATGTTTCGTGACGGCCCGAAAAAGGACATATGAGAGTTTATTCTCAAATTAGACCTACTTCAGGGGCAATTTTTCCGATTCCGAGGATGTCTTGAAATTACTATACATTAAACCATGCTTAATAAGAATGTTTAATAAGAATAACACGAACTCTTGGCTTTTTCCAGAATGTAGTTTACAGATGTAGTTTACAGGATGCAGTTTACAGTATCTTTTTCATTGGCATGGTTTCTTCAGGCTATCTTATATCCATAGCAATATCTGCTGAAAAACAAATTGGCTTTCTGGCTCGAAGAATCTGTCATTGGTCAAAAGATCAAGTCCGCCGATGGCCATAATCCTATTATCTGAAAGGGCTATAACAGGCATTGGCATGTCCCCTTCCTCCGAATCAAACGAAAAGGCATTCCTGGCAACATCATTGCCACCTGGCTGATCAGCTACAAAAAGGAGGGATTCACCCCATGTGCCTTCTTCCCCCTTTGCAAGGGACTTCATTTTAATACCATTCAGGGCACTAACCACACATGCCCGGTTAAGCATAATCCTTTCTTTTCCCCAGATTGCTTTTGCCCGAAAATAACTACCCCCTTCTGACATAAGAATATAAGGCAGGAATGTTATATTGAATTCCTCTGCAATGTGATTCATTGGAATGGGAGGATCTTGAAAGTCAGCAAAGGGTGTATTTTCAGCCAGATTTGCATCATGATCTAAAATTGCCTGAAAGCTGGAACAGGCTTCTCCCAAAAGCAGCACCTTTTTGGCTGACCTGTTAAGGTATCTGCCATGCCTCTTCAAGGCGACCGGATCCTGTGAAAGGGACCATGGAACAACCACTAAGGAGAATCTCCTATAAGAAGGCAAAGGCTGATAGGCATAAAACACCTCGTAGCCATTTTCCTCAAAAGACCTGGCCAATTGATAAAGGCCGCTTTTTGAATATTCGAGGCCCCGCCCATTATCACAAATATCAAACAAAACCCTGCCCCTGGATGGGCACTTTTGGACAAACGGTGATTCAAGCACATGACGTTTGGCAACATCCTTTTGCGCAAGCCAGAGAAATATCTGCCGGGTGAACTCAAGGTTGCCCCCAACCCGTATTCCCATGTCCTGATTGCCATTCCATAGAAACTCCGAATCCGCACAGGCTATCACCCTCCCCTTCCCAACCTGCTTCCATGCTGCAAGTACGGCATTTTCTGGCTCTGTTGACTCATCAGTCATGGCAAGCGCTTCTTCAGGTTTTGAGACATGAATATTTCCAGCCAGAAAGAAACGGATATCTGCAATATCCAATTCAGGGCAGGAAAACCATGGCCAGAAGATGTCAGCCTCTGACGACGATGGGCTCACTTCTCCTTTTTCGATTACGCCAACCGGCTCAAACCTGAAGCCGAATCGCTCCATCATGGGATTCTGAAAATCTCCTGACCCGTACATGTTCTCGTGTTCCCCAATGATAAGCAGGCTACCCCCTTGTTTAACAAACCTCTCTGCCGCCGATATTTCCTCCTGTGTATAGGAGGCAGAATGACCGTTGGCTACCCCAAGAACGAGAATAGATGCGGCAGTTGCATCTTTGAAAAACTCCTCCAGCGACCGGTTGTTGCAGGATACCCAAAGGCCTGAACGTTGAAGAAGCAAGGCGGCCTCTGAAAATCCCATAAAGCCTGTGTCCCAGGGAGAAAACACCTGGTCCTTGCTTTGATCAAAGATAACCTCTACAGGGCATAACCTCTTAACAGGTTGAGAGGGAAACAAAAATCGCTGCGCTTGAGAGGGAAGCGCCTCTTCATGAACAGATGAAATATGGTTGCATGATAAAGTACAGATAAGGATAACAAGGATGGTAAAAATGAAAAGTATATATCGCTTCCTCAGATAAATATTGTCTTGTTCGCTTTTCATGCCGTCAGGATTCCCTTTCTTCTGATAGACCTTTATTGGCGTTGCGCTGCGCGCAACGCCAATGGCCGAGCTGTGCCAGTGCTCAAGCATTTTGTTGGCTTAAATAATTGGAAAAGAGAAATAAAATTTGTTTGTTCAGCCTGATTCATTGTCTGCGCTTTGATTAGCGCAACGCCAACAAAATCGCTTAAGCGGCTTTAGCATAACCCGCTACTTATTTAGCTCATTATGCGTAACGTCGCTCAAGCCCGGCCATCATGAAAAGATTCGATAGATTATTTTCCAAACAATCGGTTCACATCAATACCACCCGCCGCCAAAACCAGGAAAGCCCCCGGGATAACCAACACCCCATGGCGGTGCATAAGGTGAAGCGCCAAACCCCGAGCCATAACCATAGCCAAAATTGGCAGAAGGATAAAATCCGCTGCCATACGAATTAAAAGGAACCGCATTGAAATTGTATCCATAAGGCTGGCTAAAAAGTCCAGAGGTATTATTGTATGCATAAGGCTGATTCGCAAACCCATATGGATTGCTGGAAAACCCAATGGCCGGATACTGATAGCCAAAGTTTGTCCTGCTTAATCCATAACTATACGGATAAGAATTGGCCGAATTGTAAGTATAAGGATAGGCAGGGGTCTGGTAACCAAATGCCGCACTGCCTAATCCATAACTATATGGATAAGAATTGGCTGAATTAAAAGGGTAAGGGTAGGCCGGGGTCTGATACCCATAGTTCCATGAGCCAGTTCGATAAATACCCGTATTTGAATAGGCGCTTGATCCTGTAGTAGTAATATATTGATATGCAATACCATTAGTAAGACGGTTAACAGGATATGTTTTATCATCTACCTTATAGACCCATTCTCCAGGCCCCTTTTTCCTGTAAGAATCGTTGCATACAAAGACCCGGCTGCCTAATTCTTCATCATAGACAGGTATCAGGGGATTGAAATAGTCTTCATCATAATAGTCATAAAACTGCCATTCGTGATTTCCGATTACATCGTCATACTCAAAATCCTCAATTACAAACTGCACACCTTCATCCGAGGTGATGATGATGTCATCTATCCTAAACTCGTTTTCACCTTTGAATACATACAAGAAATCAAAAGCTTTATATTCGTAATCCTCCTCTTGATAATCAGAATCACCTGAGGGCAGGTTAATGTCCTTCTCCACTACCTGCCAGTTTCCATCAAGGAGAGCATTATCCAGTTTTTTATGTTCGAAATCAAAAAATTCAGCACCTCCTGATAGACGTAAGTTAAAACGAAATTCCCCTTTTGTTTTTATCTTAAAGGAGATAGACTTGACAATGAATCCATCCATAGTTTTCCAGGTCTCAGTATCATAAAATTTTATAATATGAATACTCTCTGGAAGCTCACCTTCCTCCTGCACATACTGCCCACCCGGAGGGCCAGGAGGGTCTGTTGGATCTACATAGATTCCGCTTCCGCCCAGGTTGATCCATCCAGCAGGATGGTCATACCGAGTAGGGTAAGGGTTTGCTCCGTATGGAGGACTAATATCGCTATAGTTCCATACCGCCGGTTGACGAAACTCCAGGGGCTCAAAAGGAAAGTTTACCCACGCCTCGTTTTCCTTTGATTGATCCAATACCAAAAACAAGAAGATTATCCCAAAGACGAGAAGACCGATTAAAACGTTTTTCTTGATAGATTGCCTTTTTAGCGACATAATCTCAAACCTCCATTCCTATAAAGTGTTAAACTGAATTTTTGTCTCCAACTATTGAAAAATATAAAAAGCCATAACTCATTTTTTCGTTTTTCAAACAAGTAAAACTTTATTTTAGATGCATGGGGGGCTATTGTTTGTCCCCCCATGCCTCGATTTCATTTTTCCCTCAATATAAATAAACTATCAATCTGTCAGCCTGATATCACCACCAGGGTGGTTGCAGGGGATAGAGTATAGGTATCTGCATAAATGCGCCATACGCATCTATCCTGCCACGTCCGGTGAATCTGTCAGGCCCGACTGGAACGGGCTCATACACAGGCACCCAGCCATATACTGGTATCCATCCGTAAACATCGACCCATCCATAAACAGGTATCCATCCGTAAACAGGCTCCTGCCAGCATCTTCGGTACCACCACCAGCCGCTGCATACGGTTCTATAACCGATAATGCCCCATCTATAATCAACGATTTTCCACTCCTGACCTATGACTCCCCATTCCTGACCGACTACACCCCATTCTTCTCCAACCTCTTCATTATAACCATAGATGTCCTTTGCTCCGAACAGAACACAGTTAAAGGCATGGGGATGAGCATTAAACCAGTCCTGGCCACGCTCCACAGCATAGGAGACCAGTTGGGCAACCACAGCAGCGGCATGGGGGGCAGCAAAAGAGGTACCTATGCCATAGTAAGACATTCCATTAGGAAATGGCGGATCTGGAGGGTTTGGGTCGCTTTCATTTATGCCGTTATAGAGGACTCCCATGACACTCTGTTCAACTGTGCTCTGTATATTAACGCCCGGGGCTACCACATCCACATATCCATTATCATAATAGCAGGAAAAACTGGCTCTTTGGTCATACTGGTTTGAGGCGCCAACAGCCATCACTTCAGGATAAGCTGCAGGATAACAAAGATTATATGGATAATCTTCCCCAGGTTCTTGGTTCCCTGCGGCTGCTACGACTCCAATGCCACGGTAGTAAGCAGCGAACAAAATCATGTCATGCAGAAAATCATCATCAAATTTGTCACCACAACTGATATTGATCACCTTGACCGGTATACCCCAATCTACAGCGTCCCATGCCGCATATACTATTCCTAGTCCTAATTTATAGGTATTACTATCATCTATGGTTTTCCAACATTTTACCGGCAGTATCTTACATCCTGGACAGACACTTGCCATGCCAAGGCCGTTATTGGTCTGAGCTGCAATAATGCCTGCAATATGGGTCTCATGGCATGCCTCCCATTCGACTAAATCTAAAGGCAATTCTGGGTGATTGTTTATAAATTCCTGCCAGGCAGGCCCTCCCCAGGGCTCTGGCTCGGGGTTATCATCCTTATTGGCTAAGTCACAACCCGGCGCTACACCATTGGGCAAAGAACCAGGATACCGGTAGATGCTGTTGATCAAATCCTCATGATGCCAGTGAACCCCGCCCCCAAGGACAGCCACCACCACATTAGGGCTTCCCAGGGTGAAATTCCAGGCAAGGGGAGAGTTGATCTTGTTCAGCCCCCACTGCCTGCCATAAATGTATTCAGGGTCGTTCGGGGGGTCTTGGGGGAAACTTTGAGGATATACCTTGCCTACCCTGCTTACACATTCAATGTTGGGGGATTTCTCCAAAAGCCCTTTCATGCCTTTCAGGTCGGTGTCCTCAGGCACCTCGACTGTGAACCACCTTGAAATGCCTATAGGGTCTTCTTCTTCAGGCGAAAGGGCGGTAATAGACCTTTTTATGGAAAGGGCCTTGTGCTTTTGCAGCGCCTCATCCACATCATCACAACCAGTGATCTTCCCTTTGAATTGATTGGATATCTTTTTGATATCCTTTTCGTTCCAATCAGGGGTAAATATATATCCTGGCGGCATGGGATTGAATTTGATGCTGATTAACCCTGGGACATAGGCATCATCCGGGGGCGGGTTCATCTCCTCTATGGCCCTGTGATATTTGCGCAGACCTTTTATTGGAGGGATGCCTGCGCTGTCAATCCTCGGCCTGAGAAGATGCCCTTCTGAGTCGATCTCATAATATTGATCCAACTGAAATTCATTGACAATTTCCATAAGATCGATTTTCCCCTCTGCCTCATTTCCGGTCGCTTCTGCCTGTATGACTTGGGGGGTTAAAAGGAAAAATACTGCCAGAAAGAAAGAAAGAAAGAATGAATGAATGAATGAATGAATGAATGAATGAATGAATGAATGAATGATTCGGTGTTTGCATGGATGGTTTATTCATGGATCGTACACTCCTGTTTCTTTACCTGTGATCAATGTCTTATTATGTCATGTCACAGTTTATTATAAACATGAAGCATAAACTTAAGATGCATAAACAGTTTTTGAGTTTAAATAATTAAAAACCAAATAGATTTTGTTTATCCGCATCACCTCCTTAATCAGGGTATAAAACAATTAATAAGACTATATCCTGATCATCAGCATCACCTCCTTTTCTTTCACCAGGGCGGCCAATCCGGATTTGGCCATGATTATTTATAAAATAATATTTGCTATGCAAATTATAAAAAATCGTGACTAACTTTGTCAATCCTTTCCTGACCGTGTGTCTTTCCTGGCTGTAACGTCTTTCCTGGCTGTAACGTATGAGTTTTTTCCTGTTTGGTATACAAATTTATTATATACAATGACGTATTTCACAAGTAATTCCTTATGGTTTTCGGTCATAATGAAAATTGCTGTATGCCGGTTGCTATTTCCTGCTCAATAAGCTAATATTTATCATATGGATACCAAGGACAAGATCATAAATCCGCACGACAAACTATTCAAGGAGTTCTTCTCAAAGGAGAAAGAGGTACATGGTAAAGATATGGGAATTGCTGTTAAACCAAAAACAGGCGCACAAGGGGCTTCCTGTCATCATCCCGCTTGTAGTATATCATGGCAGGGAAAAATGGGGCGCAGAAAAAACCCTCTCTCACCTTTTTTTACTACAGGATACAGCCCTTTCCCCTTACATACCAGATTTTGAATATATCCCTATAGACTGGCTGAAATTTTATAATCATCCCATTTACTTTTTAGAGACATTTGTAGATACCGAAAGATTCAAAGGGATATGTTAC
>JAFGSM010000172.1 GCA_016934595.1 bacterium
AATATTCGATTTCACAGATAGTCTAAAATGCGATAGAGAGCCCATAAATCTATACCAATTATCGAGTTTCCAAATTTCTGAATATAGTCATTGTTATTTGTCAATCCAAAAAAGCCGTTTTCATCTCATTGCCGTTGTTTTTTAGGATAGATAATTAACCCAGGCACAACCGGTGATACTTGTTTTTAGTCACGGCCATAGTTCTCTTTTTATTTCCGGGTGTTGTAAATCGTCCTCATCTTTATCTTTTAATAAATTTGCTTTAAATATTTGCCTTGACAAAAGTCAAAATTCTGAGTATATTTTTTAAAGGAAACCAAATTTCTATCTAAATTAACTAGTTAACGTAACTGCTCAATATCCTGTGGAAGCAGTAACTCATTGGTATTTAGAAGCCAAGTTTCCCATAACATATTGAGCAGTTACTAAATAACTAAATTTCAGCAAACCTTCATGCTTCTGTTGGCCTTAATTGTTTATATAAGGTAGGGGATGAGGAAATGAAATTTCATAAAATACCAATCAATTATTTATGTCTGATTGTATGTATTCTTTCTTTTAGTTTTTTTAATACAAATCTTAGTTTGGCAGGCATTATTGACAGTCCCTGGCCATGTAAGGGGCATGATGTACAGCATACCGGACAAAGTCCGTATACAGGGTCGCAAACTAATACCGTAAAATGGAGTTGCCTTGTTGAAGGATCGGTGAAATCTTCCCCGGCCATTGGAAAAAATGGGGTAATTTATCTGGCATCCGACATGCAAACAGATAATATAGTCTTTGCCTTAAACCAGGACGGGATGGTTCAGTGGACATATAATATCAAAATTGGTGTTATGGGTTCAATTGTATCATCACCGGCCGTTTCTTCCGAAGGCACGATCTTTATTGGTTCCGGGGATTTTAATCTTTATGCCCTTAATCCGGATGGAACCTTAAAATGGACCTATCCGACTGAAAGTTGGATTGCCTCCTCACCCGTTATCAGTGATGAAGGGGATATCTATTTTGGTAGCGGTTACAAGGTCTATGGACTTTATTCCGGCGGCAGCCTTAAATGGGGTTATGAAACCGGTGGTATTATCCATTCCTCTCCGGCCATCGGATCAGATGGAACGATTTATATAGGCAGTTGTGATGGAAAGCTCTATGCCCTTAATCATGAAGATGGGAGCCTTTGTTGGGCTTACCCTGCAGGGGACAAAATCCTTTCTTCTCCTGCTGTAGGGGCGGATGGTACCATATACTTCGGCAACGGGGGATATGGACTTTCTGGAAGATTATATGCCCTCTATCCGGACGGAAGTCTTAAATGGTCCTACCAGACGGGGGGCAATGTGTATTCTTCACCGGCTGTCGCCAGTGACGGCACTATTTATGCCGGCAATAGCAATGCAGACTCAGCTTATGGCGCTAATCAGGGGAATCAGGTCTTTGCCGTAAATCCCGGTGATGGAAGCGTAAAATGGGCTTATCCGGTTGGTGATGGTGATGAAAACAGCATCTTTTCCTCCCCTGCCATAGGATCGGATGGAACAGTTTATATAGGGTGTGACAATGGGAAGGTATACGCCCTTACCTCTGATGGCGGTTTAAAATGGAGTTATCAGACGCAAGGAGAGGTCTCCTCTTCTCCGGCCATAGGAAGCGACGGTACTGTTTATATCGGAAGCTGTGATGGAAAAATCTATGCCTTTGGCCCTGTCACCATAACTGTCTATCCGGGTTTAAACACCATCTGTATTCCTCTTGGGGCGGAAGAAACCTATCCGAACGCCTCGTCCCTCTGGAATCAATTCATAAATCAAAACCATGAAATAATCAAAATCCAGGCATTTTCTTCAAATTTCTCAAAATGGCTTACCTTCGGACAGCCATCGCCCGGGACGATTATTGGAGAAGACTTTTCCCTAACAGGAGGGATGACGATTTTGGTATATACAAATCAAACGGAAATTAAGGATATTGATCTCACCTTTGCGCAAAACCAGCCGGCTCCCCCGGTTCAATCCCTTCCCGAATTCTCCCCTGGGCTTAATCTGATTAATTTACCCTCCTACCTCTTCGGGGGAGACAACAATTCCCAAACAAGCGAAGAAAAGTGGCCTGAAAGCCAAGACCTTTGGCAAAGGTTTGAACAGGAAAAGAATAAACCAATCTCCTTTATGAGTCTGAATTCACAGCAGGGCAAATGGCAGTCTAAATATCCTTTTTTCGGTCGTCTGGCCGGATCCGAATCCAATATCGGCAAACGAGGATATCTTGTATTCATGGAATAATCAAAATCCCGGTTTATACATCCGGTATTTTGATTAATTATTCCTTGATAACCAATAATATCAGCCTATTTATATTAATTCATGCTTACCGAAAGGACACATAATTTATCTCGGATAATGCATCGGACATATGAAACAGTGAAATTGAACATTATTCCCAAATTCTGTTTATACCATATTTATCAAAATTAGCATCCGAGCTAAGTATCGATAAATCTTCAGACCGGCATTGTGCGGTTCAGTTAATTGAGGATTATTGAGAATCAACCATAAAAATGTATGTGTGTCAAGCAAGATTCTCACGGCATGTAATCCTCAAAATCCTCCAATGGCTGATCAAAATCAGGAGATAAGGTTATTCGCCCTTTTAGACTTTTTACGAGACCAGCAATCTTGAGAATATTATTAAAAAACAGAATATCAGAGATCTGATATTTGACTATGATGTTAAACTTCTTGAATTGTTGGAAGAAGCCGTAAAGCTGGCAGAAGAATATATAAAAAAGGAGCGATCCCTCAGTCAGAACCCGAAGACGCTTATCATATAGCAATTGCATCTGTGAAATTCCATGATGCCCTGGCATCATGGAATTTCAAACATATTGTGAGCATGAATCCGATAAGGAAAATTCATGAAATCAATATGAAACTTGGGTACAGGATTATTGAAATCGGCTCACTGGAATTATTCGGAGGCGCTGAAAAGTACAAAAGTAGGGATAATTAATAATGAAAAATATTCATCATGTGATATAGCGCATCAGCGGGAAAGTGGACGCATCATATCCGATATCCAAGGCCATTATATGAAATTTTCAACTAACCGCTTAGTTGTTATTTTCAAGAACCTTCATGCTTCGCTGTGATGCCTGAATCATGGGGTTTTATAATAATTCCGGGGAATATTCTGTAATGAGCCTTTGCTTTAAATCGAAAAGTTTTTCGCTCAAATAGACCCTGTATATGTCCGGATTCAGAAGCCTTTTATACTCATCCTTGAGACGTTCAAGCTGTGACTTTGTCCTTTTCTGGATAACGGTCAGGGAATCGAATTTATAAACCAGTTTTCCCTTCTTATATACTGGTACAAGAAGCCCTTCGCTGGACGTTCGTCCGGGGTCGATCTCCTGATGCAGATACCTGAACATCTGGTCATAGGCAAGAAACCTGCTGCTGGGAAGAGGTTCATCATCAAGGAACAAGACATCCGCTTTGAAAGCGCCGGTCTCATCGCTATATCGTATAACCTTTTTGTCCCCAGGGTTTGTGATTTTCTCCACGTTTGAGGAAAGTTTTATCTTTGGCAACAAGACCCCATTTCCATCCTCAACCGCAGTCAATTTATAAACCTGGCCAAGTGCAGGTTCAGGATATGCGGTGATCAATTTCGTGCCTACGCCATATAAATCAATGTGGGCGCCCTGCAGCCTGAGATTTTCGATGATGCTCTCATCCAGATCATTGGATGCCACTATCCTGACGTAATCAAGGCCTGACTGATCAAGCATTTGTCTGGCCTTCTTGGAAAGAAGGGCAAGATCGCCTGAGTCCAGCCTGATCCCAAGAAGACGGTGGTTTCTTGCCTCAAGCTCCTTGGCCACAATGATGGCATTGGGAAGGCCGATATTGATTGTGTCATAGGTGTCAACCAGCAGCACGGCTATATCAGGAAACAGACGGGCGAATTCTCGAAATGCCTCAAGCTCTGATGGAAAACTTTCCACCCAGCTATGCGAATGAGTGCCTATGGCGGGGATGTGAAAATCCTTGGATGCCTTGACATTCGATGTTCCTATGCAGCCGCCGATAAAAGCAGCCCTTGCCCCATAGTAGGCCGCTTCCACCCCGTGCGCCCTCCGTGAACCGAATTCTATGATGGGTTTGTCCTCCGCAGCCAAACACAATCTTGCCGCCTTGGTGGCTATGAGCGTTTGATGGCCGATTATGCTCAACAGGGCAGTCTCAATCAATTGGGCGACAGGCAGCTTCGCCTTTACCTTGAGTATGGGAATATCCGGAAACACGACCGTGCCTTCCGGTATTGCATAAATGTCCCCATCGAAATGGAAATCCTTTTTAAAAAGGCGGGTCATCTCAGGGCTCATATTGCAATGCTTACGGAAAAAATCGATATCCGAGCCATAAAGCCTTATATTCTCTATATACTCGACAGCCTGCTCTAATCCTGCGGATATGCAAAATCCCCCCTTGAACGGGTTTTGACGGTAGAAAAGCTCAAAAACCGCTACCCGGCTCCCCATCCCGGATAAGGCATATCCTGCTGCCATCCTTATCTCATAAAGATCGGTATTGAGGGTCTCGTTCCATCTCTTTAGCAATCGGGATAAACGCCTCTGATCCGCAGAAGGCCTTGCCCTATCGGTCTTGGAGTTAGCCACTTTGCCTTTATCCTTTCACCATCCTGTATTATTGAAGGAATAAACACTCATGACACTTAGTGTCGCCACGGAGCATGAAAATAAACAACGATGTTTATTTTCGAGACAAATATTTGATGTACAAATATTATAACTATTATCTTCTGCAAATTCTAATATCAATCTCACCGCCAATGTATGCAAGATCAATCATTCAATAACTGTTTGACATAATCGTTGTTACAACTTGAAAACAGACACAGGACAGGTTAAAATCCACCAGTATTTTAGAAATAGTTTGATCTTTATAATGCTGGGTTTTTGTGCTTTATTGTGACCGTCAGGTCATATAAGTCAATTAATAAAAAGGGGTGTATTTTATGCTTGATAAGGTAAGAAGTAATGTGAAGTCCTTTGGTGTGCAGGCGGTGATTGTACTAGTGGTCGCGGCCTTTATCGGCACCATTTTTCTGGTTTGGGGGCATGGAGGCAAGACAGAACGTCAAGGCATGGTGCTGGCAAAGGTTTTTAATATGGATGTCACCTATCCTGAATATCAACAGGAATATATACAATTGGTCAATCAGTATCGTCAGATCTATGGCGATAAATGGTCGGATGAGGTTGCACAGCAGCTTAATCTTAAGCGTTTGGCCTTTGACAATATAGTCAATCAATATATCCTTATTCATAAGGCCGTTGAATGGGGCATCAATGTCTCTGAAAAGGATGTCATGGATCATATAAAATCCCTGCCCGTATTTCAGATTAATGGCAAATTCAGCCCTGAGGTTTATCACCAGAGGTTGAATATGGCCCGTGTCGACCCTTTTAAGTTCGAGAATGATATAAGAAGGCATATGCTTTTTATGAAGGTACAGGAAAGGATAGCCGCCGGATTCAAGATCGGTGATGAGGAGATCATGGACGAGTTTGCCAAAAAGAATGAGAAGATAAAGGCGGACTATCTGCTCGTAACCCCTGATAGATTTATGTCCACAGGAGGCATAAGCATGGAAGAGATCAGGGAGTATTATGAGAAAAACAAGGAAAAGTATTATCACCCTGAAAAACGTTCGGTGGAATACCTTTTCTTGGCCACGGAGGATTTCAACAAATTGGCTGAGATTGCTGATAGGGACATCGAATTATATTACAGTCAGCATGAAAACGATTATGTTGTCCCCAAGCAGGTTAGGGCAAGCCATATCCTCATTTCAGTGGATCAGGGCGTATCACAGGAAGAAGATGCCAGGCTCAAGGAGAAGGCCCTGGGTTTGCTGGATAAGATAAAGGCAGGAGAGGATTTCTCTGAACTGGCCAGGTTGAATTCTGACTGCCCGAGTTCTAAAAGGGGAGGGGAACTGGGATATTTTGGCAAGGGGAAGATGGACCCTGAATTTGAAAGAGCAGCATTTGCACTTGATGTGGGAGAGATAAGCCAGGTGGTTAGAAGTTCCTTTGGCTATCATATCATCAAGGCCGAGGGTATCAACCCTGAGCATATAAAGCCGTTGGACCAGGTCAAGGATGAAGTAATCATGGCGCTGAAACAGGAAAAGGGGCATGAACTGGCCGTGCTTAAGGCAGAACAATTGATGCGTGAGATTTATAAGGGGAGGCTCCTCAGGGAATTTGCCTTTGAAGATCATGTAACATATAAGGAGGCAGGCCCTTTTTTCTTTGGGGAATCTGTGCCCGGAATAGGCAGAAATAAGGAGATAATGGAAACAGCCTTTGGCATGGAGAAAGACAAGGTTTCCCGTATCATTGAGACTCCCAAGGGTTACTATATCTTCAGATTGACATCGGTTGAGCCCCCTGCGCAGATGACTTACGAAGAATCGGAGGCCAGGATTGAGAATGATTTAAAAATGGAAAAATCCAAACAGTTGGCACATAAGGAGGCAGAGAAGATAAGAACAAGGCTGTTGAATGGCGAAGATATGGCTGTCCTGGCAAAGGGTTATGGCTTTAGTGTGTCCGATACAGGCGAATTTGGAAGGGGCGAATATCTGAGCGGTCTTGGGAACCTGGATGAAATTCAAACCCAGATGCTGTTTTCCCTGGAACCCGGGGATATCTCATCCGTTGTAGAGAATAACCGCGGTTTTGTGATATTCAAGGTGAAAGAGAAAACCGGCATAAACGAGAAGGAATTCGAAGAACAGAAGGAATCCCTGGGATCGAGATTGCTGCAAAAAAGGCAGCTGGAGCTTTTCAATACATGGGTTGAGAGGGTCAAAAAGGATGCAGATATCGAGATTTATAATGAGGACCTTTTAACCTGAGATTATCCCTTTTAATGTCTTTAAGTTAAGAGAGAGGTTTGTTATATAATTTCCTGATAACCTCCTTTACTATAATATGCGCCATAGAGTAAGTTTTTTTTGCTTTTTTCGTCTAATTAGTCGTAAATGGGATAAAAAGAGGGGGATTGGAAAAGTTTTTTAAAGATTGTGTTTAGGAGGTGAATTAGGATGTTACAGAAGATACTGAAAATGGAAAACTACGAAAAGGTAGTAATCCTGTTGTGCGGTTCTTTCAGTATGTTCATCTTGTTTCTTATCATCAGACAAGGTTTATAAGGAATATAAGGAGATGAATAAAAAGGGCATATTTCAAGACTGTTCAATAATTCTAAAATAGCGCATTATTGAGACTGTTGCAAGATCAAAAAAGGGTTATTGAACAGTCTTTTTTTATTCCCGCCCAAGATTTTCTATGAATCTTTTTTGTGCTTACCTTGACACCCTTCCAAGTATAATATAGGATAATCAATGAAATTCCATGATCTGCGGATTTTTTCAAGAAGAGAATTTTCTAAATCTTTAAGGGAGCTGATAAAGGAGGGTAATAGATGTTTCGAAGATGCGGGAAGGTGTTGATTTGTGCTTGCGCTGTTTTATTATTGTGGAGCGGTTGTGCGGCCAGGGTTTGGAATGAAGACCTAAAACATGCCGTTAGCCCCTGCAAGGGCCATACACAGGAAGACATGGTTATATGTCAGGGCCTGGTGTGGTTGTTCGAACACCCTGTGGATATAAAGAAGGACGGGTTTTTGGAGCTTGGCGAAGAATTGAACCTCTTTTACAGGCTTTATCTTTTCGCCGATGATCCAATAGAGAAGAGATTTTTCAAAGACTATGTCACATCCAGGGTAGATTACCTGCTCAATGAGCATCAGCTCAAGGTTGATTTTGCAGGAGAGATTACAGGGTATCTTAATTTTGCAAAGATTATGAAAAGGATGGGGATAGACAGGCCAAAGTTATGGAATTTTATAGATCAGGAAATCATCGATAACCCCATGACCTATCCTCCGAATATAACATATACAGTGCTCAATGCGGCCCTTGTAGAAGACATAGGCCGGGTTCCCAAGATGCCTTTTGAGAACCTGGTAAGTCAGGGTGTTGTGGCGCGTTTTGCCCGTAACCCTGAGCTTGTTCCAATTGGCAAGGCTTACGCCTCTGCGGATGATGTGATGAATTATTACTATGATATTACGCATGAGATATTTGCAGTATCAAATTTTGGCGACAGGGATCCAAAGCAGTTTCTCCTTGATGATGAGATACAATTCCTGAAGACTACTATTTCTCAAGGGGTATCTGCATATATCGAAATGGGACAGCTGGATATACTGGCGGAGCTGATTGTGTGTGCAAAGATGCTTAATTACACAGAGTTTGATGGTTTCCAGAAGGGGATTCAGTTTATCCTCGATTTCCAAAAGGAGGATGGATCCTTCGGGCTTATTGAAAGAATGGCCTTCCTGGGCAGGCCGAATTTGTACAGGCATGGTGTTCTGGTAGCTCTGTGGGCATTGATTGAAAAGCCGGCTCCGGCTCATTCAAGTTAGCGCCCTTCGGGTGGACTTTGTTAAACCTGGCTGAAAACCTGCATAGAAAAAATGAAAATTCCTTTTTGATTAAGTTAGCGCCCTTCGGGTGGACTTTGTTAAACCTGGCTGAAAATCTGCATAGAAAAAATGAAAATTCCTTTTTGATTAAGTTAGCGCCCTTCGATCGGGCTATAGGAAAACCGGATGGAAACCCTCATAAAAAAATGGAAATCCTATACGATCTAGTCAATTTTTTGGATCAGGCATCCAATAAGGGTCTGGAGATATTGCTGTATGGGCAAGGATGTTTGTCACATAAAAATCGTCCCTGAGGACAGGGTCATAAAGGTTGCAAAAGGAAGCAATCTGTTAAGCGGTTTGCAGGATGCAGGCATTCATATCGCCTCCTCCTGTGGAGGTCAGGGTACATGCGGCAAATGCAAGGTCGTTATCAAATCAGGTGAGTACAATGCAGGTATAACCCCTTTTTTGAGTAAAACCGAGGTGTCGGAGGGTTATGCCCTTGCATGCCTTACCCTGGTTGAGGGGGACTTGACCCTGAGTATCCCTCCAAGTTCGAAGGTCTTGGGTGAAGGCATTATCTCCGGAGGTGAAAAGAGGCTCATCGATGAACGGTGGGCAATAGGCCCTTGGGATGTAAAGCCTAGGACAAAGAGCTTTTGCTTGAGCCTTTCTCCTCCCAGTCTTGATGACAATCGCAGCGATCTGGAACGGATCGGCTCAGCCCTTTCCAGCCAGGGTTGCAATTCATATCATATACATTGTCCGCTTTATCTGCTGAAAAACCTGGCAAGGCAGGTCAGGGATGGGGAATGGAAGGTTACAGTCACAATAATTCCTGCCTGTGATGGGATCGAGATTATTGATATCCAGCCAGGCAAGGCATGTCTTCAACATTATGGGGTGGCAATCGATGTCGGCACGACTACGGTGGTATGCTATCTCGTTGATTTAAATGATGGAAGGATAATAGCGAGCGAGGCGGATTACAATGCCCAGATAAGCTGCGGCGAGGATATCATTTCCAGAATAATTTTTGGCCGTTCGCAAAAAGGGCTGGAGAGGCTTCATAATCTGGTTATCTCAACAATAAACAGGCTTATCCTTCAATTGCTAAAAGGCGCACAGATTAAACCGGACAGGCTTTTCAGCTTTATGGTGGTTGGAAACACAACCATGATACACCTGCTTCTTGGGCTTGATCCCAGATATATAAGAGAGTCCCCCTATATACCCACTTTCAGCAGTATCCCGCATTACATAAAGGCTTCAGAGATCGGCATCCATGCAAACAAAAACGCCTATCTGAGCGGCCTGCCTTCTATCGCAAGTTATGTGGGCTCTGATATCACCGCCGGATTTCTGGCTGCCGGGATATACCGTCTTTCTGAGATGAGTGTTTTCATAGACATAGGCACAAACGGAGAGATCGTAGTGGGAAACAAGGATTGGCTGGTGGCTGCATCCTGCTCGGCAGGACCTGCATTTGAGGGGGGCGAGGTAAAATTCGGGATGAGGGCCTCCACTGGTGCAATAGATTCTGTCAGGATCGATCCGCAGAGTTTCGAGCCTGTATATAGCACCGTTCACAAACAGTCTGCCCGGGGGATTTGCGGCTCAGGCATACTGGATTGTCTGGCAGAGATGTTTTTGGCGGGGCTGATCAACCGGCGTGGAAAGATTAACAGGGAGCTTTACCATCCAAGGATCAGGGAAGGGACAGATGGATGGGAGTATGTCATAGTATGGGAAAAGGACACAGCCATAGGAAAAGATATATGTCTTACCGAGGTGGATATCGATAACATAATAAGGGCAAAGGGGGCGGTTTTTGCTGCCATGAAGGTCTTGTTAAAGGAGATAGGCTTTACCGTTGATCAGGTAGACCTGTTTTTAATAGCAGGCGGTTTTGGGCACTGCCTTAACATAGAAAATGCGATAACTATCGGGCTGCTTCCAGACCTGCCTTTTGAGAGGTTTCGATATCTCGGAAACAGCGCTATCATAGGGGCATACATGGCTCTTATATCGGAGGATTTAAGGCAGGAGATATCTGAAGTGGCTAAAGGCGTAACCTATATTGAGCTAAGCACATCGGCCTCTTTTATGGATGAATATGTGTCCGCCCTGTTTCTCCCCCATACGGATCAATCCCTGTTTCCAAACGTTGGCTCTAAAACGTCCCTCAACCGAAAGGGGGCATGAATGTGCGGTTTAAAAGATGAGTTTGCTACGAGCGCAGGGAAAATACAGTATCAGCCACTTGATTTAAGCCCTTCTTTCAGTTTTGCTACGAGCGCTGGGAAAATAACCTGTCAGTTTTATTTTTTGCCGTTCTTTACCGCTTACCGAATGGCCTTTAAGCGCCTTTTTTGACCGGTTTCTATATTCCGGTTTTTTTTAATTCTTCGAAAAGCCTTTTTTGAGATTCGTCAAGTCTGGAAGGGGTTGTGACTATCACCCTGACATAGAGGTCGCCTTTTTCCTGCGATTTGAATTTAGGCATCCCGTACCCCTTAAGACGCATCAGTGTGTGGCTCTGAATGCCTGGCGGGATTTTCAATTGCCTGTTCCCTTCCAATGTAGGGACGTCCAGAACATATCCCAGCGCAGCCTGAGTAAAGCTGATGCTGTGGTCTATGAAAAGGTCGTTGCCTTTAGGCTTGAATAAGGGGTGGGCAGATATGTTTATCTTGAGATAGAGGTCCCCGGGTTTTCCCATAGCGTCAGGATTGGACTGTCCCTGGCCATGAAGGCGTATCTTTTGGCCGTCCTGTATGCCCGCAGGGATTTCCACCATGACCTTCTTGGCCTTTGATCCTTGCTGGATGGATATGCGTTTTTTTACACCCCTTGCGGCCTCTTCCAGAGTGACCGAGAGGTTGGATATATAATCCCTTGCCTTTTGGGGCGGGGCTTCGTATCCCCCTGTTTGAAAGCCAAAGGAATCTCCCCATGCCTGAGATTGCCGCCTCTTTGCCCTTGATGAGTGGGCGTTGTATGCGCCTCCGAATCCGCCTGCCTTCCTTTGCGCGCTGAAACCTCCCCTGAATAAGTCACCCAGGTCAAAACCGAATTCCTCAAAGATCGAGTTGAAATCGAAATTCCTGAAGATATCTTCTTGAGAAAATCTCTGATGAAATTCGGCAGACCCGAACTGATCATACTGCGCCCTTTTTCCCTTGTCGCTTAGAACTGCGTAAGCCTCATTTATCTCCTTGAATTTTTCTTCAGATTTCGGGTCTCCCTTTGTCCTGTCCGGATGGTACTTAAGCGCAAGTTTTCTGAATGCCTTTTTTATTTCTTCTGCAGTGGCGTTTTTATCAACACCCAGGGTTTTATAATAGTCTTTCTCTCCCACCTTGAATTCTCCCAATCTTGTTTAAAAAAATATGACCGATTTTTGCTGGATTATGTCTAAGATTCAATCCCGATGATTACCAATGGAACTGCTGGAACGCCCCTGCCTTGCCTGACAACATAATACAGCTCTCCCTCATAATAAGGAATTGTCCGCAAATAATTTGAACAAATTTAGACCTTCACCATGCTTTCGATATATAAAAGTCCTCTGGGGCATGTATGAGTTATTTGCGGACGGCTTCTAAGCGACCCCAGAACTCATTTGAGACTGAAGTGATTTCATGGGTAGTATCTCGACACCTCACGTTCTTTTTATGTATTAAAATGTTTTTCAAAAACGCCAAGTTCATCATAGTCAGGGTTTAAATCCTTTAATAAAGCCTTTTTTCTGTTGTATGCCGCCTTCTTGCTATAAAATATTTCTGGCGTTTGAATAAATCCTCTTTTTATTAAAATTAAAATCCAAAATGTTTTCATCACTATGCCTCTTTTGTTCTTTTAAACCAACTAAACATATCTTTATATTCCATAAAATTACAAATTTCACTTAATCCACTCAATTTGAATGTTGGACGATTAATATGTCTCATAAACAAAGAACGTCTTAAAGTAATTCGTATTTTGATCAATCAGTCTATCGATGCGCATGACATGCCTTGTGGACGCAAACGAAAAAAGTTGCGCAAACCACGACCATCTCCACAAGATCATAGTCGATGCGCTTTGTTAGCTCTTCCTTATTTTATTTTCTCCATTGGGTTTTTTAATATGTCCATTTATATTGTGTTTATCATAAATATCAAAAACTTCCTTACAAAACCGCACTATTTTGTCATCACCATTTGAAACCGCTCGTTTATAAAGCTTGATAAAATAATGCTTTCCAGCCTCCGTCTGTGAATAATTTTTTTTAATCAGGTTATGTTCCATACATAAGGTTTGTCCGTTATCAATAGAGTTATCACCACCTTTATCCTTTGGCTTGATATGGTCTGCACATATTTCAACCCCCTCTTTTCGGCCTCGTCCACATACAACGCATTTAAAACTATCGCGGCTAAAAATTTCCTCTTTTATTTCAGGAGGAAAATCAAATAATTCATTCTCTTTTATATAAGCAGGATCATAGCGATAAACACCTTTACTAACTTTTATTAGTTTTCCTTCTTGATGTAATTTACGAATAGCCCGCCATGGGTCTCGTGGTGGCTCAGAATGATTGTTAAGATATTTTTTTGTAACCCAATCTACAACTGGCCCATGTTTTAAGTCTTCCTTTGGATGCTTTTGAAAATACTCCATGATTAAAACAAAATTTATCTATTAGGTTCTGGTGCCAACGATTCTACCATTTCAATGCTCTTGTATAGTTGTAACATTAAGATGAACCTAAAACCAGCAGGTGTAATAACGATTTGTTTACCAATTTTCCCCAAAAGTCCTAATTTTACAGCATAGTTTAGATAGGTATATGTTGCTGTTGATAGCGACTTAGGCGCTTGCCATTCATGTTTTTTCCCTGATGTTTTAAGAAAGAACATTTTTAATTCATCAAAATCGACAGGGTAATTATTTCTTGCTAAAAAGAAAGTTGATTCAACTATGGTATAAATGCCAAAAACTATCGGTGAAGAAAACGGGTCTTTTGCGATATGCTCTCTTAAAAGCATCGCCTGTCCTTCAGAAAGTTCGTCTCTGGTAAGAGATTCTTCACCGAGTGACAAATAATTAAGTCCGAGGTCTGTTAAGTAGTAACGATTTTTTCTCTGTTTAACTATTCAAAGCTCAATAGAAAATTTAAGATGATGAGTAACGCTTCGAACAGATAAATAACTGAACTCAGCAATTTCTTTCAAAGTAGTAAATCCATTTTCAAGTCCTTTTATAACACGATTTATTAATCCGATATTAAAAACCCCCAAGTCAACAGGTCTAATTTTCATAAAATTTGCAATGCTTGTTACCTTCTCATAATATTTTGTGAGGATATCAACAGGTGAATACTGATAAAGTTTTATTCCATTTTCTCCGCATATCTTTATATCTTGTTCCTTGAAATTTGTAACTAATAGTACTGGTATAATTTCCCCACCAATCAAATTTTTCTCTTGCTGTAGTTTCTTTAATTCTTCTTTATAAGTTAATATCTGTTTTATATGGTCTTTCTGGAATGGATATGCCTTAAGCTCAATTAAAAATATTTCATCTCCAACAGCAAGAAGAATATCTAAACGTTTTTTACCATCTATCAAACGAAGCTGTCTTGTTATAAAACGAACCTCTTTATCTATACTCAGAATTACCTTGAAGATGTCAATGTTCGCAACAAGAGCATCCTCAATTTCTGACTCACGAATATTTTCAAGGTTTCTTTTCATTATCGAAGCTATAATATTGATGCCTTTGTTAAGTAATAAAGTGCCAAATTAAAAAACTCCTTATTTTTATCCTTCTCTTTCTTCGCATCTTCGATTTTGTACAAAATTTGTTTTAAACAAAGAATAGCTTCTCTTCTTTCTATCTCTTCCGTAGTTATTGAGTAATTCAACCTTTTGTTTATCATAGGCCATCTACTAATTTCTTTGTAAATTTTAGAGAGTTTTTTTTCAATTTCTTTCTGTTTCATATGCTCCCACCTTTATATTATTATAAGCATTTATAATTTGTTTTTTTATTCTTTCACAGATATTTCTATTATATCCAACGCCAATGCCTTCTCGCCCTGTCTCTAAACAAGCAAGCAATGTTGAACCACTGCCCAGAAACGGATCAAGTATTGTATCTCCTACAAAGGTAAAAAGCTTTATACATCTTTTTGGTAACTCAACTGGAAATGGGGCAGGATGTCCTACTCTTTTTTTGCTCTCACCGCTAAAATTCCATACCCCGTTTGTATATTCCATAAATTCTTTTGAGTGTAACCAAAATAGAACATTATTGCTTGTTTCAGTTTTATAGACATACTGGATTCCGGCTTTCGCCGGAATTATAAA
>JAFGSM010000173.1 GCA_016934595.1 bacterium
ATAAGTTTAATATTATAAATTTGGTATATATTTTAGCGATATAATCTTGCTTTTTCATCATCAAAATTACTTTTTACGAGGCCATCAACCTTTTCAGAAAGGAGCTTCTGCTATGGTAAAGGCATTTTTGAAGTCTTTGTTTGTTTTAGTGTCCGGCATGTTGATGATAGGCTGTGCAGTTAAGAAACCCCAGACAATTTTACCTGAATTCAAGCCTGTTTTGATTCAGGCTGGAAAGAATGAGCAGAAGGTGGATAATTTTCTGACCATCTTGGATGCCTCCGGAACCATGAACGAAACCTATAATGGGCAAACCAAGTTTCAGATTGCCTCAGAGGTTTTAAAGAGGATGAATCAGACCATTCCTGACCTGAAACTTACTACAGGACTGAGGACGATCGGTCAGGGCTTTAGCGATACTACAAAGCTTCAATATGGTATGACCAATTACACTAAAGAAGGCCTTGAAGGGGCCATTAATTCAGTCAATAAGGGTGGCGCGACCCCTTTGGGTTTAGCTATAAATGAGACCGGCAAGGATTTAGAAAATACTCAAGGCAATACTGCTGTTATTATTGTTAGTGATGGCAAAGAAACAGATGGAACATCCGTGAAGTCAGCTCAAAGCCTCAAGGATAAATACCGGGACAGGCTTTGCTTATATACTGTATTGGTTGGTGATGATTTGGGAGGGAAGGCCCTTATGGATAAGATCGCAAAGACAGGTGAGTGTGGTTTTTCAGTAAATGCGGATGAAATATATTCCAGCGGCGATATTGCAGGTTTTGTTGAAAAGGTCTTCTTGCGTAAAGCTGTAGCTGTGGCAAAGCCTCTGGATAGTGATGGAGATGGAGTTTATGATGATTCCGACCGTTGTCCTAATACCCCGGCAGGTGTAAAAGTAGATGCGAATGGTTGTCCCCTTGATACCGATGGTGATGGCGTCTATGACTATATGGACAAATGCCCAGGCACTCCGACAGGGGTTGCAGTGGATAGCTCAGGTTGCCCTCTGGATAGTGATGGTGACGGAGTGTATGATTATCTGGATAAGTGCCCGAATACGCCCAGAGGTGTCCAGGTTGATGCAAAGGGATGCCCAGTGGACTCTGATGAAGACGGTGTTTATGACTATATGGATAAATGCCCGGATACTCCAAAAAGCGCTGTTGTCGATCAGAGAGGTTGCTGGGTGCTTAAAGGTGTACTATTTGACACAGCAAAATCGGATATTAAACCACAGTCCTACCAGAATTTGGATGCATTGGTAGACGTTTTGAAGGAAAATCCCTTCTTAAGGTTAGAGATTCAAGGACATACAGATAACAGAGGTTCCGCTATTTTTAATAAGGCGCTTTCCGATGGCCGGGCAAAAGCGGTTATGGATTATATTGTAAAGATGGGTATCGATCCCAATCGGCTCACGGCAGTGGGTTATGGATTTACAATGCCAGCAGCTACAAATGATTCAGTGGAAGGTCGAGCCCAAAACCGCAGGGTGGAGTTGAAACCTATTAAGTAGGTCTGATAATGAATAAAATATTTTTGATAATTATATCTATCATTTTACCGCCATTGGGTGTTTTTTTAAAAAGCGGATTTGGGAAAGACTTCATAATTAATGTGATTCTCTGTTTACTTTTTTACATTCCTGGTATCCTTCATGCACTTTGGGTGGTGACCAGGTAAAGCAATAAATATCGATGGACGCGTAAAAAGTCGTCAAGACCGTCTCTCCGGTAAAAGCCGGAGTCCAGAATTATTCGAAAACACTGGATTCCGTATCAAGCTCGGAATGACAATATAAGGTAGAATCGACTTTTTACTATGAGGCTGTCCGAGAACTCATTTTGAGCATAAAAAATCGATTGTATATTACAATATTGATCTTTAAAATCACAGTATAATTTGTATTTTTTTATTGAATTTATAGTTGTCGGACAGTCTCCTATATCATCAAGGTTTACTTATGAAGAGATGGATAATAATTGGCGGGTGTTCTTTAATCATAATATTCATTATTTTGCTGATAGTTGGAATATCAAACATAGGTCCTCTTATTAAAAATGCGGTTAATCTCTATGGCCCCAAAATAACCCTCACAGATTTACATATCGAGGAAGTGAGTGTATCCCTTTTTTCCGGCGAGGCAAAACTGAAGGATTTTCATCTGGGCAATCCAAAAGGGTTCAAAGCTCCCTATGCAATGAAGGTTAAATCCATAGCTGTTGATGTGGATGAAGGCTCACTGACAGGAGATACTATCATAGTGGAAAAAGTTGAGATAATCAGTCCAGAGATCACATACGAGAAGACTAAAGGTACGGATAACCTTAAAACAATTTTGGAGAATATCCAAAAAAGTGTTGCTGGTAGCTCTTCAGCGAGTGATAAAACCGGTCAGAAAAAGGGTAAAGAATACGGTCAAGGGGAGGAAAAAGGGAAAAAGCTTATTATCAGAGATTTTATAATTAATGACGGGAAGGTGAATCTTGTAATGGGCATGCTCGAAGGAAAAGGAGTAAGCGCTCCATTGCCCGATGTACACCTTAAGGATATAGGAAAAAAAGATATAGGCGCATCGGCGACAGAGGTATTTGAAGAAGTGTTTGCCTCTATCTACTCAAAGATTGTATCCCCCGAAGTTACCGAGGCTCTTAATCAAGGGCTTAAAGAGTTGGGGACAGGTCTCAAGGATGCCGCAGAAAACGCCAAAAAGCAGATGAATAAAGTGGGGGATGGCGCCAAGAAAGGGACAGATGCCGCGACCGGAAAGTTAAAGGGATTGTTCAATAAGCAGTAACTGCTCAATAAGCATCCCGATGGTTTTTGTTTTTCATCGATCTACAGCGTTAAGATTTGCACTTCTGACAAGGATTGATAGTCTCGTAACAATTTGAATCTACTCATTTAATTGCGACTTGCTTGAGGTATTTCTATAAAAATACAGGTAAATTCCGCTTAAAAAGATGATGATACTTATACCCTGGGTAAAATTCAATGCACCTAAAAAATAGATATAAGAGTCACCCCTGAAAAATTCTACCAGAAACCGCCCTATGGGATAAAGGCAGAGATAAAGGCAGAAAATCTGTCCTGTGAAACGGCGGTTTTTTCTTAGTATATAAAAGAGTATCATAAATACTGTGAGATTGGCAAAAGCATGATATAGCTGAGTAGGGTGAAGTTGTATACTCATCGGGGCAAGTGTGTTTGGATTATTAAAAGTCACTGCCCAAGGCAGATTACAAACACGGCCATAACAGCATCCGGCCATAAAACATCCTATCCTTCCTATAGCCTGGGCAATGGCCAGTGATGGGGCAAGCACATCCATAGTCTGCCAAAATGGCAGGCGGTATTTTTTTAGAAGAAAGATAGATGTTGCCATTGCAGCAAGGATACCCCCGTAAAAAATCAGGCCGCCCTCCCATATCATGATTATTTTCAGTGGGTTTTTGATATAATCCGACGGATTCGTCAGAACATACAGCGCCCTTGCGCCAATTATTCCTGATATAATTACAAAGAATCCCAGGTCTGCGAACCTGGCGGTTTCCATTCCCTCTCTTCCTGCCTCATAATAGGCGAGGATGATAGCTGCAAGGAATGCCACGGCTATCATAAGTCCGTAGGTATAAATAGTTAATGGGCCTATCTTGAACAGGATGGGGTGCATTTATGATTAACCCTTTGACAGCCTTATAAAATCCATAATTTCGGATATCATTATGTCCAGATCAGGATCATTCGGATGCATCTTTTTTGCCTTCCTCAGCATGCCCATAGCCGCATTTTTCTTGTTTTGCTTTATAAATATCTGTGCAAGAAGAAGATAAGGCTGAGGCTGGGATGGATCTGTCTGGATTGCCTTGTTTAAGTAAGGAACGGATGATTCATAATTATTAAGGGCATAATGGCATAACCCCAAATTGTAGGACAATCCCCATGTCATTTCACCTTTTTCCTTTGCCTTTGTGAAAGATTCAATAGCCGCTCTGTAATCTCCCCTGTTGGTTTGGTTGACCCCTTGAAGAAATAGTGTCATAGGGTCATTGGGATCGATATTTAATGCTGTATTAATATAACCCCGCGCTTCATTCAGGTCATTAAGCTCTTGATATATTTCAGCAAGACTCCGCAAGGAAGGTACATAATCAGGTTTTAACTCAATGGATTGTTTTAGGTATTGAATCGCTTTCAGAGATTTACCTGTTTTTAAGGCATCTTGGGCCTTGAAGTAGAACCTTTTTGCACCTTCAATGCTCTCTTTTCGATCTCCAACTATATAGAGTTTGCTCATATTAAACACCCGCTCAGGATATCACAAGGTCTGATCATAATAAACGAAACGGCTGATGCTTATGTGTGATGGATGACCGGATTTTTGATCAGGTTCAGCAATATAAGCCCGAGCCCGAAACATATCGCCATATCAGCTACATTAAAGGCAGGCCAGTGGAGACTTGATATATAAAAATCCATAAAATCCACTACCATCCCCCACCTGAGACGGTCAATAAGGTTGCCGATCGCTCCGGCCATAAGAAACGCGATGCCTAATCGTGTTATATGTTCCTTGTCCGATTTAATATAGATTATGCCAAGGGCCAGAATGGTTACAATAGAAAAGCTTATAAATATTATCCCTCTGAAAAGTGGTGATTGGCCGGACCATATACCAAATGCGCCTCCTTTGTTCATCACATATACGATATCAAAAAAGCCTGGTATTATTGGGATGCTTTTGTAAGGGTTCATAAAGGAAAGTATCAGGTGCTTTGTCACCTGATCCAGTATGAGTATGGAAGAGAATATGGCAAAGATATATATGTGAGTCATCCCGAAGGTTTTTATCCGTTTATCCCTCCTGCCAAAACTTTCTTCTGAATGGGAGGTCTGATTCCTTTCTCCCTTGTGCTGTTCCAAAAGGGGATGTGAATTCAATTCCGCTATCACTTCGCTATCTCGCTCACGCATCTTTCGCAAAGAGAGGGGTATGTCTTATCTTTTCCCACAGTCAGGCTATATTGCCAGCAACGTTCGCATTTTTCACCAGGCGCCTTTGAAATATGGACGCTTAAGCCTAAAAATTCATCTGATTCGACGGAGGATGATGGCTCAGCTTCAGTGATTTTAATACTGGAAACAATAAGGATATCCTTAAGGGTATTTTTATATGGCATCAGAAAACGATACAGTTCTTCATCGCTTACCAATAGCTCAACTTCCGCATCCAGGGGATGGCCGATCTCTTTTTTAGACCTGGCATCCTCAAGAGATTTAGCTATCTCTTCCTTTACAGCAAGAAGCCTTTCCCATCTTTTTGCCAGTTTATCGTCTTGATATTCATGGTTTACATCGGGCAGTCTTGAAAGATGCACACTTTCCGGATTTGAGATGTCCTTTGGCAGATGACCCCAAACTTCTTCCGCTGTAAAGACCAGAACCGGCGCCATAAGACGGATCATTTCGTTCAGGATCTCATACATGGTTGCCTGAGCAGACCTTCTGCCCTTATCCTTTGGTTTGGATGTGTAAAGCCGGTCTTTGGATATATCAAGGTAAAGCGCGCTCAGATCTACCACACAAAACTGATGAAGCGTATGAAAACAGATATGAAACTGGTAGGTAATATAGCCGTTCAGCATCCTCTCCTTGACGCTCTGGAAACGGTGGAGTATCCATCTGTCCAGTTCTTCACGTTCAGGGAATGGGACAGTGTCTTTCTCAGGATCGAAATCGAACAGGTTTCCCAGTATGAACCGGCATGTATTTCTTATCCTCCTGTATGCCTCTGCCAGTCTTGTCAGTATATCATTGGAGATCCTTATATCGTCTTTATAGTCTTCTGCCGCCACCCACAGCCTGAGGATTTCTGCCCCATATTGATCTATGATTTTCTGGGGCGCAATGACATTGCCCGCGGATTTTGACATCTTTTTCCCCTCGCCATCAACAACGAAGCCATGGGTCAGAACTGCCTTATATGGGGCATTGCCATAGTTATTCATACCTATCAAAATAGAGCTGTGAAACCATCCCCTGTGCTGGTCGCTGCCCTCAAGGTAAAGATCAGCAGGCCAAGCCATATCTTGTCTGTTTTCCAAAACCGCGGCATGGCTAACACCTGATTCAAACCATACATCCAGTATGTCCGTCTCCTTTATAAAACGGTCATTGCCGCAACTTGGGCATTTGGTATCATGCGGGATCAATTCCTTTATATCCTTTGAAAACCATATATCGATGCCTTCTTTTTCCACCTTTTCAGCTATATAATCAATCAGGTCGGGGGCCATAATGTGTTTTTTGCATGATTCACAATAGAAAAGCACCAACGGGACGCCCCATGACCTTTGCCTGGATATACACCAATCAGGCCTATTCTCAATCATTCCGGTTATCCTGTTTTCACCCCATTTCGGTATCCATTCTATCCTGCAAATTTCATCGAGTACCTTTTGCCTAAGGCCATTATGGTCCATAGATATAAACCACTGCTCGGTTGCCCTGAAGATAACCGGAGACTTGCACCTCCAGCAGTGAGGGTATGAATGGGTTATCTTTTCCTGATGAAGCAATGTCCTATTGCTTGACATCAATTCAGTAATCGTTTTATTGGCATGAAAAACGTTTTGTCCATGGAGCCCTTCAAACTCCACTTCTTTTGTAAACCTGCCCATGTCATCCACCGGGGCATAAATCTTCAGACCACATTCCAGCCCTATTTCATAGTCTTCCTGCCCGTGCCCTGGCGCAATATGTACACATCCTGTGCCCTGATCGAGTGTGACAAATGGGGCAAAGATAACCTTTGATGATCTGTTTATGAAGGGATGGATACAGGATATCCCTTCCAAATCCTTTCCTGGTAATGTCTTTTGGACATCGAAGTCCGAAATTTTGATCTTTTTCATGACATCAGGAAGCATCTCCTTTGCCATGATATAGTGCTCTGTCCCGGTTTTTACAACGCTATATTCCAGGTCGGGATGAACGGCTATGGCAAGGTTTGCCGGCAATGTCCAGGGTGTGGTGGTCCATATAATGAACCATAGATGGTCTTTAATAGATTCCAGCCATAACGATTTTTTTGAAAAATTATCGACCTTGAACTTAACATACACAGAAGGTGATGTGTGATCCATATATTCGACCTCTGCCTCGGCTAAGGCCGTTCGGCAAGAGGCGCACCAGTGAACGGGTTTGAATCCTTTATAAACGGATCCGGATCGCACGAATTGACCAAACTGTCTTACTATGGTCGCCTCATATATATTATCCATCGTAAGATAAGGCCTGTCCCATTCCCCGAATACCCCCAGGCGTTTAAATTCCTCCCTCTGGATATCTATGAATTCTTCAGCGTATTCCCTGCATTTTTGTCTGATCTGGTTGATGTCCATATCTTCTTTCATTTTCCCCAGGGTTTGATCTACCTGATGCTCTATGGGCAGGCCATGGCAATCCCAGCCGGGGATAAAATTCGCCTGATAACCTGACATCGTTTTATATTTTATTATAATGTCCTTAAGTATTTTGTTTAAGGCATGGCCCATGTGTATGTGACCGTTGGCATAAGGAGGACCGTCATGCAGGATAAACTTGGGAAGGTTCTCGGATCCTTTTTTGATCTTTTCATAAAGGGACGACTTTTCCCATGATGACAAAAATTCTTTTTCCCTCTGATTAAGGTTGGCCCTCATGGGGAATTCGGTTTTAGGCAAATTCAATGACGTCTTATAATCCATACGATTCTCCTGATAAGAAGCGCCGCTCGAAAGCGATCGGTACTTCTTATCGGCGGCGGATGCTTCGCTACCTATGGGATATTCATAGCATTTACAGGCTCACAAAATAAGAACACAAACCTGTTTTCGAGACAAACCCTCCTTGCGCTTTGCGGCGACACTTAGAATGAAACACCCATGCCAATAAAATTGGCACAAAGGAGGATGAAAATCATAAACGATTTTTCAGACGAAAATAAACAACAAGGTTTATTTTCGAGACAAATTATCATGGCCTTTCAGGCCGCCACGAATAATGAAAATAGGAGTCTATTTTCCAGACAAATTATCATTTATGCTTTTTAATGTCAAGGATTGGCTTTATGTTTTGATTTTATATTTGAGATTTTGCAGGTTTCAGTCTATAATAT
>JAFGSM010000015.1 GCA_016934595.1 bacterium
AAAACTCCCGTTTTAACCTGCAAGGCACGGCTTGCGTGCAGCAGTCACCTCATCCAGCCTCTTTACCTTGCATGCTTTAGGTGCGTCATGCAAAAGGCTGGGGCTTTCCTCCGCCTCCTGCGCAATCGCCTTGAATGCCTCAATGAAGCGGTCTATATCCTCCTTTGACTCTGTTTCTGTAGGCTCGATCATGATAGCGCCATGTACTACAAGAGGGAAATAGCAGGTAGGCGGGTGGAATCCATACTCCATAAGCCTCTTTGCCATATCAATAGTAGCAACCTTATACGGCTCCTGGTTTTTGTCAGAAAAAACACATTCGTGCATGCACGGTCGGTCATAGGGGAGATGCAGCGTGCCTTTCAATTTTTCCTTTATGTAATTCGCATTAAGGACTGCAAGATGGCTTGCCTTTTTCAGGTTCTCAGGCCCCATGCTCAGTATGTAACTATATGCCTTTATCATAACGCCGACGTTTCCATGAAAGGCCATGACCTTGCCTATGGATTGGGGATAATCCGAGGAAAGGGCGTATCCGGACTTTCCCTTTATTATACGCGGAACAGGCAGAAACGGCTCAAGAAATTTTTTGACACATACTGGCCCTGAACCCGGGCCCCCTCCCCCGTGAGGGGTTGAAAAGGTCTTGTGCAGGTTAAGATGCATAACATCGGCGCCTATTTGGCCCATCTTCACAATCCCCATCACTGCGTTCATGTTTGCCCCGTCACAATAGACAAGACCTCCTTTTGAGTGGATGACATCTGCTATCCGCCTTATGTTTTCCTCAAAAAGGCCGAGGGTATTCGGATTTGTCACCATGATACCTGCTGTGTCTTCGTCCATGATTCTATCTATGGACTCAACAGAGAGAATACCATGATCGTTTAATTCGGCGGCGACCGGCTGATAGCCGCATAGGGCTACGCTGGCGGGGTTTGTGCCATGGGCTGTATCAGGTACTATAATCTTTTTTCGCTGTACCCCCTTGCCTTTGTGGTATGCATGCACAACAAGCATGCCTGCAAGCTCTCCATGCGCCCCGGCTGATGGCTGAAGTGTTACAGCGTCCATGCCTGTGATCTCTGCGAGATATTGCTCAAGCTCGAACATCATCCTAAGCACCCCCTGTGAAAGAGCGGCCGGAAGAAGAGGATGCGCACAGGCAAACCCAGGGAGGCTTGCCTGCCTTTCGTTTGTCTTTGGGCTGTACTTCATGGTGCATGAGCCCAGAGGATACATGCCTGTATCCACACCGAAATTCCACTGTGAGAGCCTTGTGTAATGGCGCGCCACATCCACCTCGCTCAGGTCAGGAAGGTCAGGACATTCGCAGGCAAGTTCAGGAGGAAGGGGAGAGGGCTCTACATCACTTCTGGGAAAGGAAAATCCAGCCCTTCCCTTTTTTCCCTTTTCCCACAGAAGGGGTTCATTCAGTATCAGTCCTGTAGTCCCTACCGGCTCATTCATGATATCACCTGTAAATACTGGATTCCGGCCTTCGCCGGAATGACGAAAAAGGTTATTTTCATTCCCATCTGTGAATCGAAGATTCATGAGCATTTCACCTCCTTAATCAGGGCGTCCATGTCCTCCCTGGATTTTGTCTCAGTGACGCATAACAGGTAATGATTTTTTAGCTCCGGATAATATGGGGTCAGAGGAACGCCGGCCACTATCCCCTTGTCCATGATACGCTTATATTCAGCATCGAAGCCTTCAGGGAATTCCACAACGAATTCATTGAATGTAGAGGTTTCAAAGGGTATTTTGATGCCGCCCTTCTTCAACCCCTTTTTCAGATACTCGGCCTTGTCGTGGTTTAGACGGGCAAGTTCCTGAATGCCGATTCCTCCCAGAGACGCCATGTACATCGCTGCCGCAAGGGCGCAGAGGCTGTTGTTTGTGCAGATATTCGATGTGGCCTTTTCCCTGCGGATATGCTGCTCCCTGGTGGCAAGGGTTAGGACAAACCCCCTTTTTCCATCGAGGTCTGTTGTCTTTCCGACCAGTCGGCCAGGAAGGCTGCGCATATATTTCGTGCTTGTTGCGAGGATGCCAAGCCCTGGCCCTCCGAAGGATTGGGGGATGCCCAGGCTCTGGCCCTCCCCGCATGTTATGTCAGCCCCAAGGCTGCCAGGGTTTTTAAGCAGCCCGTAAGAAAGAACCTCTGTGAAAGATGCGACGAGAATGGCCTTTTGTGCATGCGCCTTTTCCCCTGCGGCCATAAGATCCTCGATGCATCCGAAAAAATTGGGAGACTGAACGGCAACGGCTGCAAGGCCTGTCATCCCTTCAAGCACGGAAAGGTCTGTGACCCCGCTTCCAAGATAAGGAAGCTCCGCCACCTCGTAACCCGTGGGCTCGAAATAGGTGCGCACTACCTTGCGGTACAGGGGATGTATCAACGATGATATCGCCACCCTTTTTTGTTTGGTTATACGAACGGCCATCAGCAGGGATTCGGCAAGGGCAGCGGCCCCGTCATAATGCGACGCCGTTGCCACCTCCATGCCCAGGAGCCGTGATGCAAGCGTCTGATACTCATAAATCGCCTGAAGCGTCCCCTGGCTCATCTCAGGCTGATAGGGAGTGTAGGATGTCACAAACTCCGAACGGCTAAGGAGGTAAGAAACTGTAGCAGGGATATAATGCTCATAGCTTCCCGCTCCCATGAACACCTTATATTTTGGGGAGACCGCCATCTGACCGGACATGGCCGACATGCGACTGTCAAGCTCCCACTCTGTCAATGCATCAGGCAGACCGAGAATTCCTTTGAAACGGCAATCCTCAGGCACTGTCTGAAAAAGGCCGTCAAGGTTATCGATCCCCACTGCATGAAGCATTTCTGCAATATCTTCTTTTGTATGAGGAAGGTAACGCATTTATTATTTTCCTTTCAGTTTTTCCAGACATTCAGCGCTGGTCATAAGCGTTTCCATCTCGGATGGATCAGCAGGTTTAACCTCAACGAACCATCCATCCTTGTAAGGGCTTTGGTTCACTAACTGCGGCGATTCTTCAAGCTCCCTGTTAACCGCAATGATCTTTCCGCCGACCGGCATATAACACTCCGCGGATGCCTTTACCGAATCCACGGTTGCGAATTCCTCCCCCTTGGCAAATGTGTCGCCAACCTCGGGAAGCCCGACAAAAACAATGTCTCCGAGCTGATCCTGCGCGTAATCGTCAAGCCCGATCCTCACCTTGTCTCCTTCAAGCCTTGCCCATTCATGATCATCTGCATAGCGGACATCATCAGGAAGATTTAGTTTACTTATCTCTTTCATGACATGTTCTCCTTTGTCTTAGAAAATAGCCTTCTATTTTCATGCTTTGTGTCGCCGCAAAGCGGCATGAGGGTTTATCTCGAAAATAAATCCGGTTGTTTACTATTATCATAGAATGAAGGATGATAAATTTCTACTATATAATCGAAAATTTATCAAATTATTGAGGGGAGTTTTGAAAAGAAGGCCTTCATCCCCACATAAAAAATATAACAAATTGCGGGGATGAAGGCTCGAATCTTATAGTCTGTTGGCAGTGAAACTGCCTTGCTCTGTGACAAGACCTGTAGAAAGATTAATCACCTTGTAGGTGCCTTCCATGAATGTATCGGTTACCGTGGCAGTGATTGAAACATCATAAGTCATTGTTCCTGTCGGGCTTGTAACAACTGTACTTGTAAGAGTCAGGACATTGCCTTCAACAGTTCCAACGACATAGGCCCCATATTTGAGGATTTTATTTAACAAAAATACGGCTGTGCCACTCACATCAGTATCGTTTTGCGCCAGTGTTATACTCAAGTCACCCGTCACTACGCCTGCAGTTAAAAGGGTGCTTACCCATTGACCTGCCCAGCTTCCTGCCACATTAGCAGGCGTTACAGCCGCAGCGAAATAGACCGCTGCAGCGTTATACGGGAATAAGAATGGATTTGTGTAATAAGGGTTGCCAAAGGGTATCAAGCTCCCAGCCAAAGTGGCTTGAGGGTAATAAGGTGTCCTGTTTAAGGCAGCAAAACTATTATAAGTATTGTAAGCCGGCAAAGTGTTATAAAGACCGGAGCTATAAAGCCCAATATAGGGATTGGTATTAAATAAAGAGTTCGTTGAGTAGTTATTAAAATAGTTGTTTGACAATAAAGGAAGATACAATTGCGTCAAAAGCGAATATGGCAGGATTTGCCCACATACAGGCAAGCTCTCCATAATGAATAGGATTAATATGACGCCAAAGACAAACCCTTTTAATAACTTGTGGTCATTGATGATTCTTGTGTTGTGAGAACTAAAAAACATTTTCTTTCCCCCCTTGATCTCTAAGACCTGTTCGTTAATAATGCCTAACTAATTGATGTAATTAGTGTCCTAGTAATTTTTAAAGATATTCTATCCATACAGTGATATCATAAAATTTTTGATCCCCCCTTCTATTTTTCCCCTAAAAAGGATAAAAAACATATTCATAAGTTATTCATTAAATTCTGGTTTATTAATATTGCAGTATTTATACCAAAATAGGGGGATATATAAATTAATAATATTATAATTTTATCGTATATTATTGTTTATTATCAATTTATTAAGCCTATTTATTTTAAAAAAAATACGAAAACCTGCAATATTATTCATATATAAGGCTATTATGTGAAATAAATAACATTTTTATATATATCTGTATTGGTTTGCAATGATTTTTGCCAAGATATTAATCGATGGTCTCGTAAAAAGTCACCAAACTGTTATTCCGGCCAAAGCCGGAACCCAGGATTTTCGAATAAAAAAAGGGCCGCCCAAAAGATTTTGGACAGCCCCCTTCGAAGAAATTGTTAAGATCTCAGATGATTGGCGAGGAGAGGGTCAAGTTAAAGTTTCCGTAGTCGATCTCCAATTTAACAAGATCTTGTGCCGTATATGTACCAGTCAATGTATTAGGACTGGTCAATGTACAGTTTAGCTGAATACTATAAGATGTAATGGTTGAAGTTGTCAGTAACAGTGTGGTAACGGGTATAATTAAGTTATTGCTCCCTGTCAGGGTAAACGTGCTCCCTCCTGCATAAATACCGCTGACAGTGGCAGGTATGGAGTTCGTTATTTTATTTAATATAAGATTTACCTCGCCTTTTAAGGTGTTATTTAATGTATCCTCGACAAGGGTCAGGTTCATAATGCCCGCGTTTAATTTAATAAGGCTGATCCATGTCCCTGTCCATGTACCCGCCTGCTCTGCTTGTGTCACAGGAACACCAGTCTGAATATTCTGGGCTATTGTGTTTAATGATCCAAAACCAGGAAACAAACCTGCTATCCCCAAAAGGTTGCTTAATCCACCTGCGCCGCTGATACCGTAAAGGTTTTGATTCATAAGGCTGCTCAACATGTTGCCATAACCGTATAAACTTCCCAGCCCGCCATACAGGCCAGACAGCCCGCCATACATGCCAGACAGCCCGCCATACATGCCTGAATACATGCCTGTCATACTTGTTGTCCCAAAACTCCCGCCTAAAAATCCTCCATACATTCCGTACAGCCCGTACAGCCCGCCGAGTCCGTACAAACCACCGCCAATTCCTCCATATAGTCCTCCGCCTAGACCATATCCCAGCCCGTATGATCCTAATCCACCATAAAGCCCGCCGTAGAGTCCAAGTCCCATATATCCGAAATATGCATCAGAGTTTTGAACAGGACTCATCAGTAATAAAGACAAAGCCAAACAAATTATAAATCCAAAACGAATGACTTTTGATTTATAATCCCCAGATAACCTATACATCTAAAACCTCCTATTCTCTATATTTTTGTTTTAACGCGAGGTGTTGCTTTTTATCAGAAAACTATTCAGCAAGTTATGTTCCAATAATCCTGTTAGCCATTCAATACCTTCGTCTGTGTGAAAGACAAGAGCTTAATTAATCGTTCATGGACACCGATCACATCAATTAAATCAGATCGTTATATAATTATTTTAGTATGGATTTTTACTGCAATTAACCAGGAAGTCCTAAGTGTTTCTAATTAGGCAGATATAGTCCGGCAGATTAAATAATTCATAAAAATCATGGGATATTGGATAGAAAATATGCACCCGGAAAGTGAATAATTTCTACCCCTTTTGACTAAAATCCTTTTTAGATTTAATATATGTATATATGTATATTCACCTTATATATACACTATTTTTTATGCTTAGGGAAATATATTCTCTAAGGAATTGTCCGCAAATAATTTGAACAAATTTAGACCTTCACCATGCTTTAAGCCCTCTGGGGCATGTATGAGTTATTTGCGGACAGCTTCTAAGCTATAATTTCAGCATATAGAGGAGTTTATCATGAAAACAGTAAATGCACTTAAAATCAGGAACAACTTAGGGGAGATATTGGATACCCTCGCTAAAACAAAGGAGCCAATTTTAATAAGCAAAGGGAGAGAAATCAGGGCGGTGCTTATAACCCCTGAACAGTTTAAGAGAAGGTTTCTGGATTTTCAGGCAGAGGAGCGTAAAAAGGAACTTTTTGATACTATAAAGAGTAACCGTCTGAAAACTATGGAAGAAAAAGATAGCCTGACAATACTTCGAGAATTGAGGGGTTATACAAAATGATCTGGGTAATAGATGCATCGGTAGCGATAGAGTGGTTTTTGGAAGGTAAGAATAATAAGAACGCGGATGAAATTTTATATAGTGTTATCAACTCTCCGGAATCATTTGCTGTGCCTGAGCTGTTTTGTTTTGAGGTATATGCGGTATTGTGCCGTATTCACCCCTTGGGGCATAAGGTCTTTGTAAATGAAATGATCCCTATTCTAAAAGGATGGATCAATCACTTACTATCATAGTGTAGTGACTCCGGTAATTGTTAAGCCTGGTTCGGATAAAGTCATTGCTTTGGCTCCAGGGTTTATGATGCCTCAGGATGGGCATAATAAGCAGGATTGTGAGAATGCAGCGGCAAAACGTGGATTCAAGGGAGGGGGAAAAAGTATAGCCCTCAGGAATGGCTTTATATTTGGAAATAAGGCTGGTGCCGGAGGGGGGGATCGAACCCCCATGGGCGCAAGGCCCGCGGGATTTTGAGTCCCGTGCGTCTACCAATTTCACCACTCCGGC
>JAFGSM010000174.1 GCA_016934595.1 bacterium
CCCTTCGGGCGGACTTTGTTAAACCTGCCCGAAAACCCGCATGAAAAAAATGAAAATTCCTATGCGATCAAGTTATCTGTTTTCAGTTTTCAGTAATAAGTTTACAGTGTTTGAAAACCCGCATGAAAAAAATGAAAATTCCTATACGATCAAATATTTAAAAGTATAGATGAAATTTCTAATTTTGTAAAAATCCCTGCCCTTCTCAAACACCAACTGTTGTCAGACCTTGCTTTATGGTCATGACTTGAATAAAGGCAGGAAGTCATTTTTCACCCAGGTCTCCTTTTTAGTCCTTTTGGTACGAAAATAGATTCTATTTTCATGATTCGTGGCGACGCTAAAAAGCGGCATGGGCGTTTACCATGAAAATACTTTTTCATCCTCGGGGGTGAACTACTTGTTCATGAGCGTTTATTTTGACAAAGGTCTGGCCGCTGGCTATACTTCTATGAAGTCAATATATGTTATCGGCATAAGTCCTATCAACCTTATAAGCATCATCAGGACAAAGGGAGATGTCAATGAAGGTGCTTGCCATAAACTGCGGAAGCTCCTCGCTGAAATTCCGTTTCATGGAATTAGGGCATGAGAAACCCTTGCCTAATATTCAACGATGTTATTTTTCCGGCATTGTGGACAGGATCGGCGGCAAATCATCCATCCGGTTTACATCGGAAGAGGGAGAAATTACTGACGAATACGCAGAAGCGCCTGACCATGGTGAGGCGGTGCGCCGCTTATTTGACTGGATGAATGAAAAGGGATTGCTTGGGCGTGATGGACTACAAGCAGTGGGTCACCGTGTGGTGCATGGAGGTCCCCTTTTTTCCTCCCCCGCTGTCATTGGCGATGATACACTAAGGGAAATCGAAAATCTCAGACATCTTGCGCCCCTGCATAATAAACTCGCTCTCGCAGCTATATATGCAGCAAGGACGATGCTTGGGCATTCTGTGCCGCAAGTGGCTGTCTTTGACACCGCCTTTCACCATGACATGCCTGACAGGGCATCAATGTACGCCATCCCGTTGCAGATCTCCGAAAAACACCGAATACGACGCTATGGGTTTCACGGTCTTGCTCACCGCTCCATGGCCGAAAGATATGCGGTTATGATGACAACGCCTGTGGGAAAAACAAGGCTTGTCACCCTGCAGCTCGGAAACGGCTGCTCCGCTGCCGCTATCGACAGGGGGCGGTCAGTGGATACATCAATGGGCCTTACACCGCTTGAGGGGCTCATCATGGGAACCCGCTCCGGAGATGTTGACCCCTCTCTTCCAGGGTTTCTTGCAAGACATGAGGGAGTGGATGTTGAAGAGGTTGAGGGATGGCTCAACAACAGGTCGGGGATCCTGGGCATCTCCGGATATTCCAGCGACATGCGCGAGCTTCTGTGTGAAGAGGCAAGGGGAAATGCGAAGGCGGCCCTCGCTGTTGAGATGTTCTGTTACAGGGCGAGAAAATATATCGGGGCCTATCTTGCAGTCCTTGGCGGGGCGGATGCGGTTATCTTCGGCGGAGGCATCGGCGAAAACTCCCCCCAAATCCGCGCCCATATATGCAGCGGTATGGAATGGTGCGGGCTCATTATCGACAGGGGCCGCAACGCCGCTGTGGCAGGCGCCCAGGGCCTTATCAGCGCCGAGAATTCAAAAATTCACGCCTGTGTTATTACTGTGGATGAAGAGGCGGTCATAGGAAGCGATACCATGCGATGCCTCAGCGGCAGGAATCAGTGTTCATAAAAAACAGAGATAAGGAGCAGGACATGCTTGATGAAGGTATAAAACAAAAGGTCCTCGCATTTCAAACAGGCGAGCTTACGGAACATATCATCTATAAAAGGCTTGCTGCATTGTCAAAAGACCCTCATAACAGGGATGTGCTTATGAGCATAGCAGAAGACGAACTAAGGCATCACGAATTCTGGAAGGCACAAACAGGCCAGTCAGTCAAACCCAGACGGCTTATGATATGGTGGTATGTCTCGATCGCCAGGGTGTTCGGCATCACCTTCGGGATAAAGCTTATGGAAAAAGGCGAGGAAAGGGCGCAGGCGGCCTACTTGGATATTCTAAGGTTTATTCCTGAGGCGGATTCTGTTTTAAGGGATGAGGACGATCATGAAGCCAGGATCATCGCCATGATCGATGAGGAAAGGCTGCGCTATGTCGGATCAATGGTGCTGGGGCTCAATGACGCTCTGGTGGAGCTGACAGGAGCACTGGCAGGTTTTACACTTGCGCTTCAAAACACGCGGCTCATCGCAATGACCGGATTGATCACTGGGATCGCTGCATCCATGTCTATGGCCGCTTCCGAATACCTATCCACCAAATCGGAGGCAGATGGCCGGAACCCGCTCAAGGCATCACTCTATACGGGCACGGCTTACATCCTCACGGTTCTGTTCCTGATCCTACCGTTTTTGCTTTTCGCCAACATCTACCTTTGCCTCGGGTGCACTATCCTCAATGCAATGCTCGTCATATTCATGTTCACTGCATACATCTCAATAGCGCAGGATGCCTCCTTTCTCAGGAGGTTTTTTGAGATGGCCTTTATAAGCCTGGGGATAGCGGCATTGTCATTCGGCATAGGCTATATTGTGAGGATATTCCTGTATGTGGAAATGTAAAAGGAACGGACGATATTATGCCAAAATGGCCCAACCCTTATCTGTGTGGTTTCATGGCTGTAAATCATAGCAAACGCTCATGCCGCTATGCAGCGCCACGAAGCATGAAAATAAACAGCCAGGTTTATTTTTAAGATGAAGGATATAGGTGGAATAAATGGACCCTCTTTTATTCATACTCACCATCTCCGTGCTCGGCCCAATCATCGGATCTGCCATAGGAGTCATGAAGAGGCCCAGCTTCTTATATATATGCAACATGCTCTGTTTTGCCGCAGGGGTGATGCTCGCCATCTCCTTTCTCGAGCTTATCCCTGAAAGCATCGGTTTTTCCTCGGTGACCGGATGCATCGCAGGCATAGTTGCAGGCTCTCTGGTCATGTTCGGACTGGATAAGTTAATCCCACACATCCACCCCGAACTGTGTTCCCAGGAGCAGGGATGCAACCTGAAGCGTACATCGGTCTATCTTTTGATCGGGATATTCCTGCATAACTTCCCTGAGGGCATGGCCATCGCAGCAGGCGGAGTAACCGGGGTCAAGACCTCGCTCTCCATAGCCCTTGCCATTGCCATCCATAACATACCGGAAGGGATCTGCACCTCAGCCCCTTACTATCATGCCACAGGCAAAAGGCTCAGGGCGTTTCTACTTTCATCGTTCACCGCCCTGCCCATACTCGTTGGATATCTATTAGGCAGAGTCACCTGTTTAGAGCGGTCACTCCCCTGTCTATAGGAATTATAATAGCCGCCACCGCCGGCATCATGATATATATCACGGAAGACGAGCTTATACCGAATTCCTGCTCCGGCGACACACACCAGACCATCTTCTCCCTGATGGCCGGGATCATATTCGTCATCCTCCTGGGACTAATGTAGTCATTGGTTTCATCTTGATGGCCTCGTAAAAAGTAATTTTGATAATGAAAAACCAAGATTATATAGCCAAAATATATACCAAAATTATAATATTAAACTTATTTTTAAGGACATTTTAGACTTTTACGAGGCCATCAATCTTATTTTTAGGGGCATTTTAGACTTTTTACGAGGCCATCAATCTTAGAGGTTAAGAGGACTTCAATATTATGCTTATAAAAAAAGATCAGATACCCATATTGACCCCCTGTTACACCATGCTGAATATAAGGATTGCGGCAAGGGCAAAAAAGAAAAGAGACATGCCAAGCTTGATCCCTGCCGCTGACCGTTGCAGAACGGCGGTCAGTTCCTGAGAGGATGCCCCTTTGTAAACCGTTACGAATATAATAACAAGGGGTGTGATGAACATGGTGTTATAGAGAAGAAGGTACAATATAGCGCGTGCCTTCATATCGCTCATTCGTGTAACAAATATAATGGTCGGAAGATATACCTGCCCCGTGCATGCAAGCTCAAGAAGAGAGATTATAAATCCCGCAGTGAGAGCGCCAAGGACGTACCTTTTCAGCTTTGCCTCCTTGCGTATTGTGCTGTGTATCCTTTTTTTTAGGAAATTCGGGAGCTGCAGGGACATGGACTGCAGATTTCCGGCCCTGCAAACAATAAAATCCTTCAGACTGAGGATACCCAGAACGAGGGCGAAGGCTGCAGTCGCCAGATAAACGATCTTCGATAGCAATGGCAGAAAGGATAGGCTGCTTATAAAAGAGAAAAATCCCAGTCCTATCAGCATGTAAGTGATAAACACGGCAAAGGTAAAAGCCCCGCCGACCAGGAGAATATCTTTTCCCTTCCTGCCGATATAAGCCAGATAGGAGATAAAAAAAATGATGGTCGCAAAGGCGCAGGGATTAATGCCGTCCAGAAGACCGGCAGCCACAATGGTGGAAATGCTCAAACCCTGAAAGCGGCTGATGATCCCCTTCCTGGCCTCCTCTTTAAGCCCCTTGGCCGCCTCCCATGGGGGCGGGGCAGGCGTTTCAATATATTTCAGGACAAGGGCATCGATCGCCTTGGCGCTGATTTCTTCCTGCACCAAAAAATCCGTTCCGATATATACTGAGGGAGCAACAAGCCTTTTCTTTTCCGGGACTCCGCAGATCTCCCCGAGCGCCTCGTTTAGCGCCTTGCTATCAGTGTCCGCTATGTCGAATTCACGCAACACGATCTGTGGATAGCGTGATTTGATGTATCTGATATCGCGGTACGCCCTGTCGCACTCCTTGCACCCCGCCTGGGTGAAGTAGGCGACATACACCACAGGCGACACAGGGGCTTCCTGTACTGATGCTGCAGGCTGTTCGACATTATCCGTCAGCCATTCTCTTTTCCGGGAGGCAGCGGCATCCGCTGCCGCTGCCTTCTCTTTATTATTCATTATTTCCTGTATGGCAGCCTCCAGCCCTGCCTCGATCTCTTCAGCGCCACCCAGGACCTTCTCCCCTATGAATATCACAGGTATCTCGTTCCCCTGTTCACCGTATGCCTCCTCTTTTTGCAGAAGGCGCCCGTATCCCTCGTCGTCGTCAATGTTTATCCTTTCAACATGAACAGGGTATGCCCCCTGCAATGGCCCAAGCACAAATTCATCCACGTGGCTGCAGTGGTCGCACTCTTCGCTGAAAAAATAGAGGATCTCTATGGTTTGCCCCATCGCCCCGCCTGTCAAAAAAATCACAGGAATTGCGACACCTATCAGTATGGAAAAAAACATGGCCATTCGCCTAATCAAAGTACACCTAAAAAACAAAAGAAAACACCTGCCTTTCCGATAAAATCAATGATCCTGGGATCACAACGAAGGTTGAAAACCGATCAATAAAAAGGCTGTTCTACAACTATAAATCCAATAACAAAGATACAGATTATGCTGTGATTTAAAGATATAACTATCATCTATCCATTTACATATTTATCTACTTATCCTACTTATCCATTTATCATACTCATACTGCACGTAAAAAATTTAGTGCGTATTACATATATCCTATCTTTTGGTAATTTTACCAAATTTTCCAAAAAAATCAAATCGAAATGAATGTAATCAAGATAAAACCTTCTGCGGATCATTGACAGATTGTTCACCCACAATGCAAAGTTAAAAATCCATAAGTCAGAAACGTATGTCAATAGGGAAATAAAAGTGTACCATTTTGGGGGAAATAAAAGTGTACCACCCAATTTATAAATTTTTATAATAA
>JAFGSM010000175.1 GCA_016934595.1 bacterium
ATTTTGATAGCTAAATTACACTTTGAAAGCAGTATATATTTATAACTTGTTGATTTAATTTAAGTATTATCCGGACAGCAGTGATTTAAGATATCAAGAGAAATAATATCTGGGCCTCCCGCATGAGAGGCCCAGATGTATACAATAAGAATTAAATGAACTTAGGATAGGCGCGGTCGTTTGTCTTTTCAACTTTCATCTCGTTCGCAGTCGCCCAGTAAGCAGCCTTTGAGGCTGGCAGATTAGCAGGATTTGATGCATAACTCATCAATGAATTGAAAGCAGAGTTTGATGTGCAGTTATAGCACCACTGGGTTGACCAGAAGTCATATACGCCATTTGTGATATTGGACTTTGAAGGGGACGCACCCTGATAATCAAGGGCATAGACGTTGGCATAGCTTGAACCGACTAGTTGATCGGCATCTGCGTAACCAATGGCAGCGGCTGAATCAGCAGAATTTCCGCCATTTTGGTCGACGCATCTCATCATGTCGGAAGAACCATCATTAAACCATACGTATCCGGCGTCTTCATAAGTGGCTAGAGGCCATGTATCATTGCGCATTATTACTGCATCCAGGGTTGCATGGGTTCCGGAACCAGCATGGCGCAGGCATGCGATGATGTCTTTTGCAGGGTATGATGTGCCGAACTGATCCCATGTAAGCGCATTTACACTATATATCAAAACGGCCTGCAGCCGGGTAAGGTTGGTTACTACATTTGGATCAAGGGAAGTGTTGGCAAAGAATCCAAAGGGAACAACAACCGGTCTGGCATATGTCATTCCGGTAGTATCGATTGCCTGAACATTGCGGTCAACCCAGCCGCCGCCCAGATGGCCTTTCTTTTGGCCGTGACTTATTTGACCGAAGGTGTCACCTGCGACATCGGAAGCGCCGATATCCACCAGATAGCAGGATAATGAAGTTGATGGATTGTTTGCGCTTGACCCAAAGGTTACCTTATTGGGGTCCGCCATAGAACGATATTGAGGACCAACTGAGCTGCATGTAGGCTGTCCTCCAACTTCTGCAGGGGGGACCTGTCCTTTGCATGCATAGATGCCATCAAATGAGGCCATGGATGAGTAACGGATGTGCCAGGTGTCACCATTTGTGCCGCAATTTGTTCCTCTGGTGATTCCATGTTTTCCATCCGAAGTCTCAGCCTGGCTAATGTTTGCTATCGGGCAGCCTTGCACATTAACCAAATAATCATCCGCCATATCGTGCCAAAAAAGATATTGAGCTGATGCGCCATAGATATTTACTTCATAAGTTGATTGTGCCATTGATACACTGGCAAATGCAAATACTGCTATACATACTATGAATATCTGAAGAAATCTTTTAGACATCTTTTTCTCCTTAATTAAGTGGTAAAATTAAAAATTAATCGGTATATTAATAACCGTAATTTATATAAAAATCTTAGGCATATCTTCTTTTGATGCCAACCAGTCCGAGCAGTCCTGATGCGAGAAGAAGAAAGGCGCCTGGAACTGGAACAGGATTGATCTCCATCTGATATGGGGTGCCGGAACCAGGGATCAACTCAACAGTGCTCCTGCCAGTCTTGTGAAACTGATAAAGGTACATGGTCTGAAATCCGTCAGTAAGGGAATCCTCGCCAGCAAGTCCCTGGATTCCATAACCTGCATTGAGGCCTGCATATTGACCGGGCGTTGTCGTTGAATCCATTTTCACCCAATAGGAAGAGGGGTCGCCAGTATTTACAGTAACCTTGCCATCCTCATCTACATCAACAAAATCATAGTATGAGCGAACGGCATCCGCTCCCCCTAAAAATGCTCCTTGGCTCGAGCCGCTGGCTGCCGGTGCAACTGGTTGCGTTGTAGCAAACCAATAATTGTTGCCTACAGGATCAAATCCGAAAAAACCTATCGAATAGCCATCCATAATACCTGGATTTACATTGATACAACTTCCTAGCATACTAATTTCGCCGAGGTCTGATCCCATCTCTATGGTGGTATCGGGATTATAAATTGCTTGATAAAGATGCATATCTTCCCAGTAGGCGGCATAGCTGGCGTTGACCTGGGAAACGATAATGGATACCAAACATACTCTAAGCAAAATACTTAAACTTAATATTCTCTTCATTATTTCCTCCTTGTTAATACTTTCCATATTCATATTCGTTAGACTTCATTTATTCTAATAAGGCTCTGAATTCCTTTTGATCACCCCCTTTCTGGTAACCTCGAGCGCTCTTGCGTTTTTTAAAACGCCATATCCTTTCAACAGGTGAAAAAAATATCAATGAGCGCTGCGGGCATTGATAGAGGGCTTTCTGTTACCCAGAAGGAGTCAGCAAAGTACCCTTATATAAAAACGAAAATCGCGTTTTAGACGTTTTATGCAATTACCTATTTTTCTTTATAATAAAACCCGATCATGAAGGAATTATGAATCTTGCATTAATTTTTGATTAATTTTCATAACGAAATTTGATGGCGGATAATAAAATGTTGCCTTATAAGCCTCTTTTGGGTTTATATTTCAGGCAGGTGATGAAACAACCATATCTGTCTTCTTCTTCCAGAAACTCTTCTTGCTGAGATATTGTAATAAAAGCGGGTCCCCCAATGTCCGAAATAATTCCGTTAACTGTCATGTCGTCGTCGCCCCTTTCCCCGTCAATAAAAAAGAGAGAAATGGTATTCCCTGTTATTATTGAGCCGGTTCGGCCGTCAAATGAGAAAGGATACCAGTGATCGGACGTATTGTCCGGAGTCGGGCCAAATTTATAATAGATATTTGGAGTAAACCCCCGGGTGAGATTTGGATCAAGATAAAATTTCACATTTGTTGATCCATCCGCATTCAGACTTGTTATAATAAAGGAGAACAGCCCCAGTTCAAGTGATACTCCGTCAGGGATATTTTCAGGTATCGAATTAGGATCAACGGCCTCCATGTCTGATATTCTGGAAAGATCAGATGATGCAAGCGTTATGTAATGCATGCCATTATAGTTATGCATTGAAACTACGTTATCCTGGAGATAATCTGGAATCCCATCACCATTTCCATCATAATTAGGATTATCTCCAGAAGGACCGTGTTCTTCCGTGTCCGATAAAAAATCCCTGTCCATGTCTGAGATCTGAATGAATTTGACCATCACCAGCCGGTCGGAGTATATGGTTACCCTGTTTATATTTTCTTTGCTGCTGTCATAGTCCGTTCCGCTCCATGACAGGATTCGATACCCCTTATCAGGGGTCGCTGTGAGCCATATGATCGTGGAGTAAGAACAGGTTGCCTCTTCAGGCGTTATTGTGCCATTTCCTCCGTCGACTATTGCGGTTAAATGGTAAGCAACCATTTTGAAGATAGCTACCACGGTTTTATCAATGTCTATTACCAATATCTCAGGGTTGCTGTTACCTTCCATATCCCCGCTCCAGGAATCGAATTCCCACCCTTCGGCAGGTATGGCAATAAGCTCGGCCTGGTTATAACCGGTTTTATTTATCCTTACAGAGCCTTCACCCTGAGTATTTACTGTCAAGGTATATAAGGGGGACTGTTTGAAGATGGCGGTTATGGTTTTATGGGAATCTATGATAAGATGCGCAGGATTATCAGTACCTTCCATATCCCCGCTCCAGGAATCGAATTCCCACCCTTCGGCAGGTATGGCAATAAGCTCGGCCTGGTTATAAC
>JAFGSM010000176.1 GCA_016934595.1 bacterium
AAATAAGTTTAATATTATAAATTTGGTATATATTTTAGCGATATAATCTTGCTTTTTCATCATCAAAATTACTTTTTATGAGGTCATCAATTTTTACAGATTAGAAAACGCAGTTTGTGAAAATACAAAGCACAGGAGATGATGGATAGACGATCATTAACATCTATAGTATATATAATGGCTATCAATCTTGTCAAGACAAATCATCTTTTTTATAAAATAGTGAAAATAAAAAATCAAAATATGGCGCTCTTGTAAAAAGTCGCCAAATCCGTCACTCCGGCGGAAGCGGGAGTCCAAAACTATTTGAAAAAACTGGATTCCGTGTTAATCATGGAATGACAACATAAGGTAAAATCGACTTTTTATAAGGCCATCAAATATGATTTCGAGCGTAAAATTTAGTTGAGAAGTTCGTCTATTTTCTGTTGATATATCCTTAAAATACAATCATACCAGCATACCAAATCAAGCAATAGTTATATTGAGGAAAGGGGGTGGTTGTTTATTATTTAATATTGCGTTTTTTTATTTTAATGTTTTTGGTTTTTTAAAGAATTTATCATTTATTTAATAACAAAGGGGGGAATTAAGTTGAAGGTTCGTCTTTTAAAAAGTATAGTTCTTTGTTTTATTACTGTTTTGGCAATTGGATTGATTTCAAGCAACCTTAATGCTCAAGGCGTTGGCCCGACATGGTATCAGACAGGCGTTGGCGGCCCGTCATGGTATCAGACAGGCGTTGGCGGCCCGTGGTGGAATCAGGCATCCTTCGGAGTGACTTCAGTTGGCCCGACATGGTATCAGACAGGTGTTGGCGGCCCTAGTTGGTATCAGACAGGCGTTGGCGGCCCGTGGTGGTCATCCTTAATTACTGGCGGTGCTTCATCATCAACAACATCAACATGGCCTGGCGCCTCAGCAGGATTTGGCGCAGGTGGTTTAGGTGGAGGCTGGGGCTTTGCAGGAACTGGTACTGGAAGCCTTGGTCCGTCATGGTATCAGACAGGTGTTGGCGGCCCTAGTTGGTATCAGACAGGTGTTGGCGGCCCGTGGTGGAATCAGGCAGCCTTTGGAGTGACATCCGTTGGCCCGACATGGTATCAGACAGGTGTTGGCGGCCCGACATGGTATCAGACAGGCGTTGGCGGCCCGTGGTGGTCATCCTTATTGCCGGTTGCTCAATAATCAGTAATAGATTCCCTGGCCAGGATTTTTGAGGCCGGGTGTTTATATATATAGACCCGCAGAATAAGAAATCTTGCTTTATTCTGCGGGTTTTTTTATTTTTTAACAGTCGATGCTCTTGTAAAAAGTCGCCAAACTCGTCACTCCGGTGAGAACCGGAGTCCAGAACTACTTGAGAACACTGGATACGTGTCAGGCGCGGAATGACAAAATAAGGTGAAATCGGCTTTTTACGAGACCACCAATTATTGCGGTTTGCGAATTTTCATGGATTTTTGTAGACTACACAATCAGACAATGAGTGATGCTCTCGTAAAAAGTCGCCAAACTCGTCACTCCGGTGAGAGCCGGAGTCCAGAACTATTTGAGAACACTGGATACGTGTCAGGCACGGAATGACAAAATAAGGTGAAATCCAGCAATTCTCATTATGACCAATTTCCATGCCATATATTGTATATTAAGATAGAATAAATATTATATATTGTGTTAAAAAGTGCCATAATGAGAATTGCTGGGTGAAATCGGCTTTTTACGAGACCATCGATGGGTGTTTTTCAAAAAATGGAGGGCTATTTTGATCAAAATCGGTCATGAACGAATCGGCGAGGCGGCCCTTTTAAAACTTTTTCAAAAATGGCTCAAGGATACCGTCTCATCGGGTTCTTTTGACATGGATAAATCCGGGGTGGTTTTGGATGTAGGGGATGATTGCGCGGTCATAAAGCCTGATGCCTGTAGCCGATTGCTTATCAGCGCCGATCTTCTGGTGGAGGATGTCCATTTCAGGAATATATATTTTTCTCCAGCCCAGCTTGGGTATAAGGCGCTTGCCGTAAACATCAGCGACATAGCTGCAATGGGCGGTTTTCCCAGTTATGCGCTGATAGGTCTTGCCATCCCAAAGGGGACACATTTCAAATACATCGAAGACCTTTATGACAGCCTCATTCAGACTGGCAAGTATTATGGGGTTCGGATCATAGGAGGCGACACCGTAGGATCTCCAGGGCCTGTCATGCTTGGGGTGACAATTTTAGGTTCTGTTAAGGAGGGTGATATGATTACCCGATCGGGGGCTATGCCTGGCGACAGGATCATGATCACAGGCAATCTTGGCGCAGCAGCGCTTGGCCTTGAGATTCTGGAAAACAAAAAGCGGTTTGAATTCAAAAAGGCTGCTAAACCATTATGGTTGGACAAGGCATGTGAACGTCTCATACATCCTGTGCCCAGGCTCAAGGAGGCAAGGGCACTTGCCAAAAAACACCTGGCGACATCCATGATAGATCTGAGCGACAGCCTGTCCCAGGCCATTGGGTATATCTGTCAGTCCTCAGGTGTGGGAGCGAGGATCATAAAGAATATGCTTCCCATATCACCCGAAGTTATGACGTTCTCGAATGAATGTGGCAAAGACCCCTGCCAATATGCACTAACAGGCGGCGAGGATTATGAGATGCTTTTTACTGTGAGGACTGAAGATAAAGAGCGCGCCAGTGACCTAATATTAAATGAAACAGGCATAACTGTCACAGATATAGGCGAGATCTGCCACTCAAGAGAAGACATGAGCATCATGGATGAAACAGGCGGCAGACAGCCTCTAATCCCAATCGGATTTGATCATTTTTTATTGGAAGGCATCCATGCCTGATGTTCTTGTAAAATGGTATTGTCACGGTATTGTCAGCGGAACCGTCCCCCTGACATGACATGTTATTTAGGACTGAAAACTGACAACGGAACACTGATTGCTTAAGTATTTATGGAAGCCTACGACATAAACAGGATACATATCGTTCTTCTAAAAGAGTTCTCAGGGCTTTTTTCTCCAGAGAGGCGAAGGTTGGCAGACGGCCGCCTGATATATGAGGGAATTCTGAATAACAGGTATTTCACAGATATAAGGCCATTGATCAAGAGATTTCAGTCGATTGGGTATGATGTTCAGGTGATCGGGTCAGGGCCAAGGGTAACCTTTGTGTTTTCATATAGTAAAACAGTTGCTGACATGGGCACAGCACAGCCAAAACCGATCCTGCCAAAAGAAAGATATGGGAAGCACCTTCTGCTTTTCGGGCTAACCCTGATTAGCACGCTATGGGCAGGGGCGCTGCAATATAATGTGGATGTCTTTGAAAATCCGGCCAGGATATGGATGGGGATCCCTTTTGCCATTCCTTTGCTGCTTATCCTTCTTGCACATGAAATGGGTCATTATATCCTTTCCCTTCGTCACAAAATCAGGTCCACCCTGCCCTACTTTATCCCATTCCCTAATATTATTGGCACTATGGGCGCTGTTATAAAGATGAAATCCCCTATCCCTGACAGGAAGGCGCTTATAGATGTGGGTATGGCCGGCCCTCTTGCCGGAGCTGCCGTAGCCATACCCGTTACCTTTATCGGGCTAATGATGTCAGATATTATTGTTGAGATCCCATCCAAGACAGCCGGAGGGATCATGCTTGGTGAATCCCTCCTGTTCAAGATTCTGACATGGCTTATATATGGCCATCTCCCTTCCAATACCCAAATTTCGTTACATCCCGTTGCCTTTGCCGGATGGGTGGGACTTCTTGTCACCTTCATGAACCTTTTTCCAGTCAGCCAGCTTGACGGAGGGCATATATCATACGCCCTTTTTGGGTCAAGGCATAAGCTGATAGGACAAATCACCTGCCTTGTTTTTGCAATACTGGGGATCTTTTACTGGCCATGGCTCATCTGGATGCTTATCGTATTTTTTATCGGGCTCAGGCATCCCCCTCCTATGGATGATATCGAGCCCATAGACAGGGAAAGACGAATCCTTGGCATGATATGCATTGCCCTTTTTGCGCTTACATTTATTCCCAAGCCATTCTATGGGCCGGACTTTCCTATTGACCTAATGTCGCTTTTAAGGGAATTGAGGGTTATTCTAAGCCGGTTTTTTATATAAAGATCAATGATGGTTTTTTTAAATAGAATCTATTTTCATGCTTCGTGGCAGCCTGAAAGGTCATGGTTGTTTACCAGAAAAACCACTTACGGGTCGCCACCACATACACGCCAAGCAGAAGATTTGTTATCGCATGGGACAGGATAGGGACAAAGAGGTCTTTCTTTCTGTAAAGGATTCCCGCGTATACCAAACCGGCTATTATGCCCACTAGCCATTGGTGATGCTCAAAGCCGAATATGACGGACACGAATATAAAGGAAAACCAGGAAAACTGACCAAGGGGAACGGACTTGAAGTCGGTATCTATGGCATATCTCAGGGCAAACGACCTCCAGAAGAGCTCCTCCATCAAGGGGACTACCAGGGATGCTCCTATTATCCTGATCGCAATGGCAAAATAGACGCCATAACCGCTTGTCAGTTTATAAGGATTAAACTCCGAATATCCGATTTGAGGATAAAGCCCCTGAGGCAATACCCATATAATAAAGACAAAAATCCCTGATATTATAGTCAGCCAGTCAAACGAAAACCCGATCTCATGCTTATAGTCATTCCAGAAGTAGATGAGGCTGGTTGCTACCACGATCGTTTTTAATGGGTATATGATAAGAAGCGAGATATTGAACAGCGGGCCTGCATAGGTGAATATTATAAAGAGGATAAACGGGACAATATATGGGATATAAGGCTTATCCATATCGGAACTAATACTGTATTTGTTCGGCTTCAATTCATCTTTTAGAAGGATTTTCTATTATCTTTTCTATTTCATGATCTAATATATTTTTTTTTAAAAAATCTTTTAAATTTCTTTTCAAAAGATCTCGATTGATAAATTTTCATATATTTATTACCCAAATTTATATTATGACCCTTCTCCTTGTTCTAATTCTTCTATCCCTATTAATATTTCCTTGATAAGACTGTAAGTTAAATCAGGATTTTCCTCAATACATTTACCAATTATTGCCCAATGTTCGATTTGACCTGTTATAGATCTGTGGTCAATACGGCTATATTTTTTTGCCTCGTTGAATAATTCTTCTGATATTCTTATTGCAGTGGCCATTTTTGATGGCCTCGTAAAAAGTCTAAAATGCCCTTAAAAATAAGTTTAATATTATAAATTTGATATATATTTTGTCGATATAATCTTGATTTTTCATCGTTAAAATTACTTTTTACGAGGCCATCATTTTTGGCACTTCCATAAATATAAACTACTACTTAATGTAGCAAAATGCAACGATAAAAATGTGGCCATGATGAGAATTGCTGCTCAGGTTACACTCAATTTTTTTCATGCGGGATAGACTGGGGATAACGATATGACTTTTGTAGGGCAGTGAAATAGAGGACCATGACGATCTTGTCCTGAGCGGCCCCTTTCCATTTAGAAACCATTTCCCTGTATGACTCCATCTGCTTTTTATAAAGTTCAGCCTGTTGACCGAGAAACATGTCCAGTGACTCCGCTCCCTTATTTACGGTCTTGTAGTCCACAATCCACCATGTGCTGGAATCAAAGATAAGCCTGTCAATAATCCCTGATCGTATACAATCTTTGCCACATGAATCCTCTATAGCCCATTCCGTATATGCCTCTGCGTGGTCCTGGCTAAGAACCCAGGCACATTCAGGCTCTTTCATGCAGAGGCCGACCTCTTTCAGGATCGGGCCAGCCAAATTTTCAGCTTTTTTCAAATCAAGGCCCTCCCTGTATAACGCCGATGTCACAGCCCTTTCGGAGGGCGCCGGATGCCCCATGGAGATCCTGGCAAGTATCTGATGTATGACGGTTCCTCTCGCCATTTGGGTTTTTCTATAATCGTACTCCAAAAAGGGATTTTTGTGATCAGGATATACGTTTTCAAGATCTTTGCGGGTCTCGTCTGAAGATCCCCTTTGGATATTTTCATTCTCATTTTTGAATCGAAGATTCATGAGCATTTCACTTGAAAATCCTGGAGTTAGGTCTTGGCCGGAATGATACAAAAGGTAATTTTCTTCCCCCTTTGAGAATTGGAGATTTATGGGCGTTTCGTTTTCAAATTCCTTATCGGAAGGAGATATGACCTTATATGGGATTTTCTGCGGAGAAAAAGGAAAAGGCTCAGGCAAGTCGGGTATTGAAAGAAAGGACGATAAGGTTGAACATTCATCAGCGGGGATATGAAGGGGGACATTAGAGGGGATATTAGCGGAAATATAAGGGGGTATATGAGAGGGGACATGATCGTAGATATTAAAGGGGACATGAGGATTAATAAAGATTTTCATACCTTCCGAGCCAGCTCTCTGGTAATCCCCTATATCATGTTCATCTATCTCCCATTCCCCTATCCCTTCGTGTTGTATGATATATGATAGGGGTGAATCCTTACATTTTGCAAATATCTTATTGTCTTTTGTCTTTGCCACTCCCGAAAGATAAAGCCCTTTTTTTGCCCTTGTCACGGCTACATAAAAAAGCCTCTTTGACTCGGCTATCCTCCTCCCCTGCTCCCTTTTCCTAAGCAGGGTATATATCGGTTCGTCATCCTCCTGCCTTTTGTCTTTCCTTACAGCCAGAATAGCATTTCCATCATGCCCTGTTTCCATAAGGTAGGGCGGCTGTTCCGTGCGGCCTCCGGCCAGGGGATCCCAATCCGTATGAGGGCAGAATACATAGTCAAACTCAAGGCCCTTTGCCTTGTGTACGGTCATAAGTTCTATCCTTGATCTGGACGAGTCAGGCGGGTTTGGCATATATGCCCATTTCAATCCCTGTTCCAGCTTTGCCAGTGTCTCCTCAGGGATGTATTGCTCTGATTCTTCAAGCAGCTCTAAATATCTTAATATATTGGCAACCCTGTTCGGCCCAAGCCGGCGGGAAAGCATATATGCCCCATCCATTTCCAGCCAGGCATCCTTCACTAATTTAAAAAGAGGCTCGTGTCCCACCCTGATTCTGGCCTTTCTGATGGACTCCCACCATCTCTTTAGCCATTCCCCTTGTCTGGACTCCACATATGAGGCGATCTTATTCATCCATGCTGTATCCTTCTGCCTCCAGACCTCGCAAAGCTGCTCTGCTGAACACCAGCGCCAGGGGGAGCGTATGAGTGATGCCCATGCCAGATCGTCATGAGGACGGACAAGGGCCGTTGCCATTTGATGTATATACATTACCTCAATACACTCGGATAAAAGAAGCCCATCCGTGACCTTGATAGATATTCCGGCCTCATTGAGGGCCTCAAGAAAAAGGGTTATCCGTGTCCTTGCGAAAAGCAGTATGCCTATTCGCATGTTTTTGTCTATCCTTTGATCCATTTCTTTAACAAATACTGAAAGCCATCTGGCCTCAGCCAGTTGGGGGTCTTCGATCTTCTCGGTGCAGATAAAGACATTCAGGGAAAGGTCATGTCCGCCTTTTATATAGGCCGTTGAAGGGGAGAAACAAACCTCATCCATGTCTGTCCTGGGGTGGGCCATGACGGTCTCTCCAAAGATGCGGTTTGTCCAATCCACGAGTCCAGGCGAGGACCGGAAATTGTTCTTGAGTGTTACGGATTCCAGAGGGAGTCTTTCCTGGCCGGGTACAGGTAGGCCCTTTTTCGCCTCTATAAACAGGGAAACATCCGCCTTTCTGAAGGCGTATATGGACTGCTTTGGATCACCTACTATGAAGAGTGTCCTGCCGTCTCCTATAGTCCACCCTGCGCATATTTTTTGGAGTATTTCCCACTGATTGCGGCTTGTGTCCTGAAACTCATCTACGAGAATATGATCGATTCTGCTATCAAGTATATATTGTATATCAGGGATCGCAGCGTTACTGAATACCCTCATGCAGGCAAGCTCCAGGCCAACAAAATCTATTATGCACCTTTGCCTGCATACCTCCTGCCATTTAGAGATCACTTCGCCCGCGCAGATTATAAGGTCATATATAGACCTTATCTGATCCTCGTTGAAACCATCGACAGGCAAGGCCCTCAAATCGTTCAGCATCTGGCATAACTCATCAGGAAGTATCCCTATCATCTCCGCAAGGCTATTTTTTCCATGTCCTCCTTTGGCGTAAAATTCTTTAGGGATGCGTTTCCTCTGCTCCCCTTTCTTTGTGGTCAATAAATCTGCAAGCCTCTGCCACTCAGGCAAGGCAGCCCATTTTGCATCATTCATGAGACTGGAAAAATCGCCTTCTGCTGTCTCGCCGAGGGTTTGTAAAAATGCATGCCAGTTTTTTCCCAATCCGGTCGAGAGCATTGCAGACCAGGTTTTCCCCATGATCATATCTATCAAGCTGCCAAGGGTCTTGTTTGCCGCATCTTGAAATGAGCAGATATCCTTGTAGGCGCTTACAATGGCTATCAGGTCTTTCAAATAATCCCGTTTTTTCATAAGATTGACAAGATCGGAACGAACCGCGGGCCAGTTGTTGTTCGTCCTCAAAAGCCATCTTTCCAAGGCCGATTTCCTGGGGTCGCCATCCTCCATTCCGGCTATCTTCTGGAATGACTCATCGGTTATTTTAAAAAGAAGCTCCTCATACTCCACGCCCTCGATAACCGATATGCCTGAAGGGACACCTGCCTCAAGTGGGGCGGACCTGACTATGGAATGACACAGACTGTGGAAGGTCATGATCCTGAGCCCGTCATGTGAAAAAAGGAGAGAGCGTTTATCATTATGCCGTTCAAGGGCGTTTCTTACGGTTATACGGCGGTCATTCAAATCACCCGTATCTTTTTCGGCATCGCGAAGGGTATCCCATATGCGCTGCCTCATTTCGCCTGCCGCCTTATTGGTAAAGGTAAGGGCCAGTATTTGGCGGGGATGATCGGTCTTTGAGAGAAGTTTTAAGAACCTTTCGGTAAGAAGTGTCGTCTTTCCTGAACCTGCCGGGGATTCACAGTGAATGCTCTTTGAGCAATCAAGGGCCTTTTCCCTGTCCTTTGCATCCTCCAATTCACTCCAATGATACGGCATCTTGCAGTCCTGTCTCAAAATATTTTACATCCAATTCAACTCTGATTGCCTCGTAAAAAGTCGATTTTACCTTATTTTGTTGTCTCAAAAATAAACCTTTGTGTTTATTTTCATGATTCGTGGCGCCGCGAAGCGCCATGAGGGTTTGTCTTGAAAATAGATCCTATTTTCATGCTCCGGGGCGCCGCTAAAAACGGCATGGGCGTTTATTCCGTGCTTGACACGGAATCCAGTTTTTTCAATTAGTTCCGGACTCCGGCTTGAGCTGGAGCCAAGAGTCAAAGTATATTTAACATTTATCGTATTATTTAACTTCAAATGATTTCCGCAGTTCCTTGATATTGATCGTAACCTCCGTATCTTTGGGCATGACAATAGAGCACGCCATGTTATCTACAATAAATGAGATGGACTTATACTGTGCAAATTTTTTAAAAGTCCATTTAAGGCAATCAGAACTGGATGAAAGGCCTTTGACCTCAAAAATCTTAAAAGGCGACATCAGCCCGCATCTTAATGCCTTGGACAATGCCTCTTTCACAGTCCAGAGAAGTGTCAGTCTGGCAATATCAGGCAGTTGTATATGTTGTAGTTCTATATCTTGAAGCAATCTTAATTCATCCTGTGTGCATTGAGTATTAATCAAACCTGTTTTTTTGGGATCTATCTTTTCTAAATCAATGGACATCGGGTGATCTTCCGGAAAGGCGATAGCCCCGCCGCATTCGTCGCAATGCGAGATGCTTACTTGCACACATTCTCTTGATACACAGCGTACAACGGGCTGCCTGAATACGCCGTTATGGATCGAAATCCTTGTCATATCAGGCTCTTTCAAAAATACCGAAAGCGCCTGCTTGGCGCAGAGCCTTCCCAAAAGATAGCTTTTTTGCCGCCGTTCGAAATTAAGCTGATCGAAACAGGCAATCTCTGAGGGATGCAGAAAATTAAACCTTTTCTCTTTTAATTCAGAAAAACCCGGATTAGATATGCAGAGACAGGCTTCAAAAATCTTATCAGGTCGTTTTAACGCGAGTTTTTCAATATAGGTATTCGGATGCAACGGGTTGTCTGCCTTATTTTTTTCAAATAGTTCTGGACTACGGATTTCGCCGGAGTGACACGTTTGGCGACTTTTTACGACTCCAACAGGCTTGAATTTTAGCCATTTAAAGTATATATATTAGAAATCTATTGGATATTGTCAAGTAATTGGCCTGTTGTGTCAAGACTCTATATCCATTGTATTTTAGTTTTTCCCATTATCTATTTTTTATACTCCTTTCTGCCTGCTAAGTCACGAGGGTTGGTGAAAGGCTATAGCTGACTTTTTTAATAATCAAGAATGTTGTTACTTTGAGGTCTTCAAAATATTATATGTATAACAGGAAAGGCTTATTTATTATAATTTTATTTTTTATCGGCGTTTTATCATTAATAGTCATGCCTTTTGTGGGCATGAAATATATACCCTTTCATGCAATCTTTAGTTCATCCAGCGCTGTTAAAGAGTCTGAGATATTATGGAAATTCAGGATACCAAGGGTTTTACTTTCTTTTTTCGCAGGAGTCGGCCTTGGATTAAGCGGAATGGCATTCCAGGCCATGTTCAGGAATCCTCTTGCGACCCCTTTTACCCTTGGCGTATCAAGCGGGGCAGCTCTCGGGGCGGCAATATATGTAAAAACGGGGATTTGTTTTAGCATTATTGGCATATCGGGTCTTTCCTTATCTGCCTTTTTAGGGGCAGTCCTGTCGATTCTGTTGGTATATGCCCTATCAAGGATGAAAAAGCATGGCTCTACCGCAACTATGCTTCTGGCAGGTGTGGCAATAAGTTTCTTCTTTTCCAGTTTGATTATGTTTATACAGTACATCTGCGACTTCAATAATTCATTTCGGATTATGCGCTGGTTGATGGGTGGTTTGGATATTATGGGATTTGAGCCGCTCCTTAACATGCTGCCATTTGTAATATTTGGAGGCATCATTATCACACTTCTCACAAATGAGCTCAATCTGCTAACCATTGGAGAGGAGATCGCTTTAAGCAGGGGCGTTGCGCTGACGCATATTAAGTGTTTAATCTTCTTCGCTACATCACTTATGGTAGGCGGGATTGTCGCTATATGCGGACCGATAGGATTTGTAGGGATGATGTGTCCTCATATATGCAGGCTTTTGGTAGGCCCCAATCACAGATATCTTATCCCATCCACTATTGTTTTCAGCGGTGTATTTCTCGCCCTTTGTGACACATTCGCACGCACCATAATAGCCCCTGCCGAGATACCAGTGGGCGTGGTAACAGCTTTAATTGGAGGCCCATTCTTTATAACCCTTCTTTTTAGCAAGGGGTGGACGGAAGCGGGGTTTTTGTAGTTTTTTGACTGACATTTATTCATTAAATAATAAATTAATTTTTAATAATAATAATATGAT
>JAFGSM010000177.1 GCA_016934595.1 bacterium
AAGGTATAACTATAAGGATTGAAAGAAAAAGCCGGATTGTAAAAAGGATTGTAAAAAGGATAATAAAACGGTATCTGTGCATAGGAAGGCAGGCTTGATAAACAAAGTATTATCAACAAAACAAAAAAGCCTGCCATTACGAATTTGTATGTCTTTCCCCTTTTTTCCTTTTTCATTACATTCCCTCCCAATTAAATGATGATTTGTCTTTTTACACTATCTTTTATACTTTCTTATATAATGATATGTAGCAAAATTGATGCCATGATTGGATCAATATCTATTCCCAAATACGGGATATCCCTTCATAAATGATATGAAAAGCGATGACATAACAATACAGATTGATCCTTAGATTCCAAATATAGATATAAAAACCTTTATTTTTTCGAACGGATTAAACGGTTTGATACGGATATTTAAGATATTGTCATTTTTTTTATGCGCGCTTACCCAATCCCATTTGCCCAATCCGTTTACTCTATGTAGATGTCGTGATAAACTAAACCCAAAATGGCAGTTAGAAATTGAGCAGCCTCTATCCAAAACAGAATTTTTTATAGGTACAAAGGCATAAAGGTGTAAAATGAGATGAGAACAGGGATAGCAAATCTTCCTTTACATTACGGCAAGGCCCCTGCCTGGCTTTTTCAGCGCATGAAACAGTTGGCCAGGCACATAACCCTTGCCATTGTAACAGAATTCGGAGCGCAGGAGGTTCTTGTCAGGCTTTCTGACCCGTTCTGGTTTCAGGCGTTTGGGTGTGTGCTGGGTTTTGATTGGCACAGCAGCGGGCTGACGACAACCGTTTGCGGGGCATTAAAAGAGGGGCTCAAGGGCATGGAGAAGGAGACCGGTATATTTGTTGCAGGCGGCAAGGGACGCACATCGCGTCAAACCCCCCAGGAGATACAGGAATTCGGAGACCGCTTTGGGATAGATGCCCCAAATCTGATATACGCGAGCCGCATGTCTGCAAAAGTAGACAACGCCGCATTGCAGGATGGATATCAATTATATCATCACAATATGATCTTCACTCATAATGGTCAATGGGCTGTAATACAACAGGGGATGAATGAGGCCAACCGTTATGCCAGACGCTATCACTGGCTGGGGAGCAAGGTGACAGATTTTGTGTGCGAGCCCCATGCGGCGGTATGTTGCGATCTTAAGGGCACGGTGTTGAATATGACTGCCAGGGAAAGCGGCGCTTCGAGGGATTTCAGCGCGGTTGTATCCAGGGAAAACCCTGATAAGGTATTGAAGGAGTTAAAGGTCTTTCAGGAAAGGTTTACACTTCCAATGAGGCATGAGGTGAGCATAGAAGATATAAATCCGGAAAGGCTTAGGCGGGTTCTGCTAACGACCTATGAACAGCAACCTTTGGACTTTGCAGCATTATTGGGCATCAATGGCGTTGGGCCAAAAACAGTCAGGTCATTAAGCTTGATCTCCGAGCTTTTATACGATGCAAAGCCAAGCTTCATGGACCCTGTCAGATTTAGCTTTGCCCATGGAGGGAAGGATGGACATCCCTATCCTTTTGACAGGAAGAATTATGACATGTCCATAGATTTTCTCAAAAGGGCTGTTGACCAGGCAAAGATAGGAAGGTCTGATAAACTGAAGGCCCTCAAACGCCTAGGCGATATGATATCCTGCAAATCATCCAAATAGGTGCATCCAAAGGGGACATATTATATGTTTTATAATGCGGTTTTAAACCAGCATGTTGGATTCTCAGCATTCTCCCCCCATGCATATCCTGCGAAATACATCCTGATATGCATCCTCCACCTCTCCTAAATCCAGGCGGAAACGGTCTTTGTCAAGCTTCTTTAATGTCTTTTTCTCCCAGAGCCGGCACCCGTCAGGGCTAATCTCATCAGCAAGGCAGACCATCCCATCGTCCGCCCTTCCAAACTCCAGTTTGTAATCCACCAGTATTATGTCCAGGTTATCAAAGAATGCGGTAAGTATCTTGTTTACCCTGAGGCTCGTCTTCTTTATATGATCGACCTCCTCATCTGAGGCAAGGCCGAATGCCTTGATATGATACTCATTGATCATGGGATCATGAAGAGCGTCATTCTTATAAAAAAACTCCATCACAGGCAAAGAGAGGATTTCTCCCTCTTCAATTCCAAACCTTTTTGCCAGGCTGCCTGCGGCCCTGTTCCTTACAGCCACCTTTAAAGGTATGATATTGAGTTTCCTCACCAGCATATCCCTGTCGCTTAATTGCCTTACAAAATGCGTCTTTATGCCCTTCCCCTCAAGGAGCTCGAAAATGGCCGCAGATATCTTGTTGTTGTATATTCCCTTATCCAGGATAGCGCCTTTTTTTGTTGAGTCAAATGCGGTTGCATCGTCCTTAAAGTGCTGGATCACAAAAGAAGGGTCCCTTGTCTCAAATATGATCTTCGCCTTTCCTTCATAGATTTTATCGAGCTTGTCCATAATCTCGCCTTCTTTCTAAATCCACATATCATTTATTCTTGATTCGAAAATAGATTCTATTTTCATGATTCGCGATGTCATAATTGCTATCAGAGTTTAGTTCCAAAATAAACTTCTATTTTCATGATTCGTGGGAGCCGGAAGGGATATTAGCGCTTGCTTCGGCTTTTGCATCATGATGGCAAGCGCATGGGACGCTTTCTCCGAATACCCTTTGAAATATGGTATTTACATGCTGCAAATGATAGTGAAGAGAGAATGAGTTTTCCAGATCGCCTTTTGTCATAACGGGTTTAACTGCAGGATCGTTTTCCAGAAGCCTTTTAAAATCGGATTTTGACTGCCAGGTCTTCATGGCGTTTCTCTGTATGATGCGGTATGCATCATCCCTGCTTATCCCCCTCTTTACCATTTCAAGGAGCACCCTTTGTGAATAAATCAGACCGCCTGTCTTTTCCAGGTTCTCTTTCATACGCTCGGGGTAAACGATCAGATTGGCCATAAGTTTGGTGAAACGCGCAAGCATATGGTCAAGCAGTATGGTGGTATCCGGGCAAATGATCCTCTCGACCGATGAATGGCTGATATCCCTTTCATGCCACAAGGCAACATTCTCGAGGGCAGCCTGGGCGTTTGATCGTATCAGCCTTGCCAGTCCGCACATCTGTTCGGATGCAACAGGATTCCTCTTGTGGGGCATGGCTGATGAACCTTTTTGTTTTTGGGAAAAGCATTCCTCCACCTCCAGCACCTCTGTCCTCTGCAGATGGCGGACCTCGGTGGCAAACTTTTCTATGGAAGAAGCGATCACCGCCAAAGTAGTGAAAAATTCCGCATGGCGGTCTCTCTGAACGATTTGCGTGGAGATAGGGTCAGGTTTTAGACCCAGCTTATCGCAAACATATTTTTCGATCTGGGGAGGGCAATTGGCAAATGTGCCAACAGCGCCGGATATCTTTCCGACTTTTATGGCCTCTTTTGCCTTCTCCATCCGTTCCAGGTTTCTTTCCATCTCCGCATACCATAGCGCCATCTTCAGCCCAAAGGTAGTAGGCTCTGCATGGACCCCATGAGACCGCCCGATCATCACGGCAGAACGGTACTGAAACGCCTTTTCTTTAAGGGCATTTAAAAGGTCGCTGCAATCCCTGATCAATATATCCGATGCCTGGGTCAACTGGACAGCCAGACATGTATCCAGGATATCGGAAGACGTCAACCCCAGATGTATATAACGGGCCTCATCCCCCACGTGCTCCGCCACAGATGTCAAAAAGGCGATCACATCGTGTTTGACATCCTTCTCAATCTCATCAATCCTGCCGATTTCGAATCCTGCCCGTTCCTTTATTGCATCCATAGCCTTTATTGGAATAACCCCAAGATCAGCCAATGCTTCACATGCCAATATCTCTATCTGCAGCCATATCCTGAATCTGTTTTCATCATCCCATATCCTGCCCATTTCAGGCCTTGTATATCTTTTTATCACAGCATTCTCCAGTCAATTGTAATCATCATTTTTTTCTTTCTTTATCTTTGATGGTCTCGTATAAAACTATACAACCTCAATAGGCTTCAAGGTTCTGTCCTGAAAGGCGACTTGTATATCAATATGTCTATACTCCTGTTTTTGGATTACCTTAAGGGCATTGATATGCGCCATTTCCCTCTGATTGTTTGTCTGACTGATATGCGCAAGAACCACATGCCTCAGATCCGTATGCAGAAGATCCGTTAAGAGATTTGCGGAGTCATCGTTTGAAAGATGGCCGAATCTTCCTCTGATCCTCTGTTTAAGCCACCAGGGATAAGGACCCCGATTCAGCATACCTGGGTCGTGGTTTGATTCCAGGATGAGACATCTTGATCCCTTCAGGGATTCTCGCACAAGATGGGTAACCTTGCCCAGATCGGTCGCTATACCCAGCTTTGAACCGTTATTATGAAGGCAGAACCCTACCGGTTCTGCTGCATCGTGAAGTACGGGGAAGGAATCAAACCCTATATCATTTATCTCAAAACTCTGGCCGGCGGAAAATGTGTAAACCTGTCCCGAATAGCGGTTCATATCCTTTTCCATGGCCTTCCATGTACCTTGAGTGAGATATAGATGGATGCCAAACCTCTTCATCAATACATCAAGCCCCTTTATATGATCCGAGTGCTCATGTGTGATTATTACGGCATCAAGCCCGGACGGAGTTGCGCCTATCTCTTCAAGGCGCTTAAAAATCTCCCTGCAGCTAAATCCTGCATCTATAAGGACATTTGTGCCTCCTGATGAGACAAATGTGGCATTTCCTGAGCTTCCGCTACCCAAAACACAAACCCTGAGTCCTATAATTATCCCCCCCTCGGTTCAACCGTCTACCTCATTTTTTAGTTTTTGGCTGTTTTTTACAAGATCATCATTTTTTAGCGGCTTTCAATATCTTGGCATATCAACGATCAAATGCCTGTATGGCCGAAACCGCCATCCATCCTCTCTGAATCAGGCAGTTCAGACACCTCCTCCCAGCAGGCTGTCACTACAGGCTGTATTACCATTTGGGCAATGCGGTCCCCCCTTTTTATCTCAAAACTATATTTGCACAGGTTGATTATTATGATCTTTACCTCTCCCCTGTAATCCGCATCTATTGTGCCAGGGGCATTTAGTATCCCTATCCCGTGTTTGATAGCCAAACCGCTCCTTGGCCTTATCTGGGCCTCGTATCCAACAGGCAGCGCAATCGCAAAACCCGCCGGGATGATGGCCTTATCCAAAGGCTGAATGACAACGTTTTCTTTTACAGCGGCACAAATATCCATCCCTGATGAATGCGGGGTCATATAGGCAGGCAACGGGATATCATCCGTTCCATATAGTCTTTTAATAGGCACCTTTATCATGTTCATTATGGCTCTTACCTGAAAAAAGATTATGTGATCAATTTAAATAAGGAGGGTTTAAAGTTATAATGTTATTTTGTCTCGAAAATAGCATCCTATTTTCATGCTTCGTGGCGCCGCGAAGCGGCATGAGCGTTTGTCTCGAAAATAGATTCTATTTTTCATGCTTCGTGACGGCCTGAAAGGCCTTGAGCGTTTACCATGAAAATACATTTTCATCCTCGTGGGTGAACAACTCTTGTTAATGAGTGTTTAATCTTCAAGATCGAGACTCATCATATCGCTTGCCACATTAAGAAAAACACCCAATGATTCGCTTAGATTATTTACTATTTGGCTATACTGAATCTTTTCCTCTATAGTCTTGGCCTTTGCCATTGCCTTTAACTCGTTGTTTAATTCTTCGAATAGACTGTTTACTATCTTTTCTGGATCCATTTTATCCTCCTTATACAATAATGCTTATTCATTTATTATAATTGTGGCCGTTTAAAGTATATTAACCGCTCGCTAACAGGCCAAAGGCCTTTTGCCGAGGGCAGTACCGTTCAAAGGTCCAATGGTCGAAAGATTAAGGTATTTAGTATCCATGATCCTGTTGGCCAATTCCAGTATATCCTGCGCCTTAACCCTTTCTATAGCGTCCAGGGTCTCAGTCAGGGTAAAGTATCGCCCGAAATACATCTCCTGCCTGGCAAGCTTGCTCATCCTGCTCGTAGTGCTCTCAAGCGAAAGCATAAGATTCCCTTTAAGCTGGTTTTTTCCCTTATTCAGCTCATCCTCAAGCACATAATCCGCCTTCAACTTTTGGAACTCCTTGATAATCAAATCAACGACCTCTTCGGCGCTTTCCTTTTTCGTGCCTGCATATACGGAAAGCATCCCTGTATCTTCATAAGAGTTCCAAAAGGAACAAATAGAATAGGCAAGCCCCCTTTCCTCCCTGATGGTCTGAAAAAGCCTGGAACTTATACCGCCGCCCAGAATGGTATTAAGTAGATATCCTGCGTGCCTTGCCTCGTCCGTATGAGGAAGGGCTGCTGTCCCCAGGGAAATATGAACCTGTTCAAGCTCCTTCTCCTTTAAAGAAAGGTGAGGTGAAATGGCAGGTATAGTCTGGGTAGGGAATTTGTAAACATCATCGGGCATGGGAATGACATCACGCACCATATCGAGGATTTGATCGTGTTTTAAATTTCCCGCTGCGGCAAGGATGATTCTCTGCGGCTGATATGCCCTTTGGTAATACCCTTTTAAGGCATCACTTGAAATGGAATCTATTATGGATCTAACGCCTATGATCGGCCTGCCCAGGGGATGGTCTCCCCAGAACATCTGTGTCAGGATGTCATGGACATACTCGTCAGGGGTATCTTCGATGGACCTGATTTCTTCAAGGATCACAGACCTTTCCATCTCGGTCTCATCCGGAGGGAATAAAGGATTCAACAGGATATCCGTTAAAAGATCCATTGCGATATTAAGATTCTCATCAAGGCAATTGGCCAAAAAACATGTGTACTCCCTGGATGTAAATGCGTCCAGATGCCCTCCTATCGAGTCTATCTCGATGGCTATATCCCTTGAGGAACGTTTTTTTGTACCTTTAAATAGCATATGTTCAATAAAATGAGTGGCGCCGTTTAAGGGATCTGGTTCTACCCTTGATCCTCCAACTATGCAAAAACCTACGGCCACAGAACGAACGTAAGGGATATATTCGGTAACCACCCTCATCCCATTTTCAAGCACGGATTTTTTATACTGGCATCCCTGATTATGATCCTTGTTCAATGGCGGTCTCCTCCCCTTCTGGAATCATCACGCCTGGGCCTGCGGTCTTCGGGATGCCTTCCATCCCTGTGATTACGGGGCGGCCTGTGGTGGGAGTCATGGTAACTATGATGCCTTTCATCACTCACAGGAGGCCTGTAATCAGGATCTGAAGGATCGGGTTTTGGTAAAAGCTCTTTTCTCCCCAGTTTAACCTTCCCCTCCGAATCAATCCCTATAACTTTGACCTTTATTATATCGCCCTCCTTTATCTCATCCTCTATGCGGCGGAAATATTTATGGCTGATCTCCGTCTTATGAAGAAGGCCATCTGTGCCGGGCAGGATTTCGATAAATGCCCCAAAATCGCATATCCTCTTTACCTCCCCATCGTATATCTTTCCTACCTCTGGCTCCTCGATAAGTGCAAGCACCATATCACGCGCCTTGTTGTTTTTCTCCTCATCCGCTGATGATATGGTCACCCTGCCTTCATCGTCTATATCGATCTTGACCTCGGTCTGCTCAATTATACCTCTGATGGTTTTTCCGCCTGGCCCGATTACCGTGCCTATCTTCTCCTTGGGTACCTGCACAAACATGATCTTTGGGGCATATTTGGAGATGTTCGGCCTTGGGCTGGCCAGGGCCTCCAGCATCTTGTCCAGGATATGTATCCTGCCCTCGCGGGCCTGTCTCAATGCCTGTGCCATGATCTCCTTGCCCACCCCTGCAATCTTGACATCCATCTGAAAGGCCGTTATACCATCCCTTGTGCCTGCGACCTTGAAATCCATATCTCCTAAATGGTCCTCCATGCCCATGATATCGCTCAAAATTGCGAATTCCTCACCCTCCTTGACAAGCCCCATTGCAATGCCTGCCACAGGGGCCTTTATAGGGACCCCCGCATCCATAAGAGAGAGGGCGCCTCCGCACACGGAGGCCATAGACGAGGAACCGTTTGACTCCAGGATATCGGCAACTATTCTTATAGTATAGGGGAAGACCTCTGGCAAAGGTATAACAGCCTGAATGGCGCGCTCAGCCAATACCCCATGCCCTATCTCCCTCCTTCCAGGAGAGCCCAGAAATTTTGTCTCGCCTACGCTAAAGGGCGGAAAGTTATAATGGAGCATAAAGCTCTTAAACCTTTCTCCAAGTAAATCATCTATCTTCTTTTCATCCTCAGGCGTCCCAAGCGTGGCTATCGCCAATGCCTGTGTCTCTCCCCTTGTAAAAAGGGCCGACCCATGTGTCCTGGGGAGGACGCTGACCTTACAATCTATGGGCCTTATGTCTGTCCAGCCCCTTCCATCCGGTCTCTTTTTCTCTTCCAGAATAAAGCTGCGGGCAGTCTCCTTTATAAGCTCCTCTATGATGGAAGAAACCTGCAATTCGGTCTCTTTATCCTCAGCAGCTCCGGAGACAAACTCCGCCAGGGCGTTTTCTTTGATCTCGCGAAGCCTCTGGTTTCGCGCCATCTTCTCAGGGATCAATATCCCTTCGCTTAAAAGGGGCTCAACAAGACCTCTTACCCTTTCAACGAGTTCATCGTCTATCTGCTTCTCCTGCACATCCTGTTTCGGCAAACCAATCTTTTGTCTCAGTTCTTCCTGAAGGGCTATAATAGGCTGCAATTGCCCGTGGCCAAAAAATATGGCGTCAAGCATGGTCTCCTCGGAGACCTCTTTCGCCATGCCTTCAACCATTGTCATGGCATCCTTTGTGCCTGCCACTATTATATTTATTTTGCTTTCTCCAAGCTGTTCATAGGATGGATTTACAATGAATTCGCCCCCGATCATGCCTACCCTGACAGCGGCTACAGGCCCCAGGAAAGGGATATCCGATATGGACAGGGCGCAAGATGCCCCTATCAGTGAAAGTATGTCAGGGTCATTTTCCTGGTCAGCAGATAAAACCATAGCTATAATCTGAGTCTCTTTAAAATAATCCTTTGGGAAGAGTGGACGGATGGGCCGGTCAATGAGACGGCCGGTAAGTATCTCCTTTTCGCCTGGCCTTCCCTCCCGCTTAAAAAATCCGCCCGGAATCTTGCCCGCCGCATAGGATTTTTCCATATAGTTGACAGTCAGCGGGAAAAAATCCCCTCGTTCCTTTTCCTCTTTTTCACAAACAGCAGTCACCAAGACAACCGTATCTCCATACCTTACGGTTACAGATCCATTGGCCTGCTTTGCCATCAGGCCCGTACTTATATTTAAAATCCGGTGCCCGATTTGCAGTTCTAACATCTCTACCATTTAGACATACCTCCACTCCATTTTCTTGGTGTATTGCCGAAAATACTCTAACTAAATGCCATAGGAAGAAATTACTTTCTGATCCCTAATTTCTCTATGATAACCTTGTATCTTTCCAAATCTTTATTTTTCAGATAATTCAGCAGCCTTCTACGCTGGCCAACCAGCTTAAGTAAACCCCTGCGGGAATGATGATCCTTTTTATGCATCTTGAAATGCTCATTCAGATAAGTTATTCTCCCGCTAAGCAGGGCGATCTGAACCTCGGGAGATCCCGTATCGCCCTCATGAAGCCTGAATTTATCTATCAATTCACTCTTTTTCTCTTTGGCTAATGGCAAGCATAACACCTCCTTTCCATACTTTTATAGATAATAAAAATAACACAAAATGCTGATAAAGTAAAGGCTTGAATAATTCTTTGCCTATTCCAGACTGTACTGGGCGAATGCGGATTCGGATTCCCAAACCCTGGCCCACTCCAGCCGGGCAGGCTCTTTTTCCAGCTTCTTGGAGAGCTCTTCAAAAACATGACGCGCCAGGTTTTCCGATGAAGGGTTCTGTGTTTTAAATGGCTCGATATCGTTAAGAAAGGCATGATCGAGCAGGGAAATAACATCCTGGAGCATCCCCTTCAACACCTTGAAATCTATCCCTAATCCTATCGGATTCAATACATCCGTCTTTGCCATGACCTGGACGCGCCAGTTATGCCCGTGCAGACCCTCACACTTGCCTTCATATCCCTTGAGCTGATGTGCTGCGGCAAAACTAGATTGCACCATAAGTCTATACATCTTTTATCCCTTTCTCCTTCTCTAATAATATATCCTTTACCTCGGAAAGTAATGCCTCTGCTATATGTCCCTCATTTACGGTCTTTATGATCTCACCTTTCCGGAAGATCACCCCTTTCCCCTTTCCGCCCGCCACACCCACATCGGCGTCCCTTGCCTCGCCAGGGCCGTTGACCACACATCCCATAACGGCGACCTTCAATGTGACGCTGATATTTTGCAGTTCCCTTTCAATCCTCTCTGCCAATCCGAATAAGTCTATATGGCAGCGGGCGCATGTCGGGCAGGATATGACCTCGACCCCCCTTGACCTGAGACCCAGAGACCTCAATATCTCATATCCGGCCTTTACCTCAAGCAAGGGGTCGCCTGTTATTGAGACCCTTATGGTATCTCCGATCCCTTCGGACAACAGTATCCCCATAGCCACGGCTGATTTGATCGCCCCGCTGAAAGGCCCTCCCGCCTCAGTCAGGCCCAGATGAAACGGATAATCCGTCTTTTGCGCCATCAGACGGCAGGCTTGAATCATCATGCCTGCATGTGATGATTTCAAGGACAGCTTGATCATGTCAAAGCCTTGGGATTCGAAAAGTTCTATGTGCCGCAATGCGCTTTCTGCCATGGCCTCCACAGCAGGCCCACCGAATTTTTCAAACAGGTCCTTCTGCATGGAACCGGCATTTACGCCTATGCGGATAGGTATCTGCCTCGATTTTGCCTCCCTTATGATCTTTACCACACGTTCTTTTGATCCTATATTGCCGGGGTTGATCCTTATGCCGTCCACGCCCTGGCGAATCGCCCCGATAGCCAGGCGATAATCAAAGTGACAGTCAGCGATTATAGGCACTGGCGAAGACTTTTTTATCTCCCCGATTGCCTCGACGGATTCATTGTCAGGCACGGAGATCCTTACTATCTCACACCCTGCATCGGCAAGCGCCATGACCTGGGAAAGGGTTGCTGCCACATCCCTTGTATCCGTCTTTGTCATGGACTGAACACTTATGGGCGCGCCTGCGCCTATCAGGACGTCGCCTACCCTGATCTGCCTGGTTTTTCTCCTTTTGATATTCAAACCTAATCCAAGTTTTTTTCCTTTGACCATGCGTCTTTTACCTTTTCCGTATTTTTTCTTAACTCCTTCTCGCCCTCCTTGCATAATTTTCCAAACTGTCTTTTCATCTCCACCTCCCACTCCTCCATCTTCTCTCCGGCGCGGATAAAGGCCCTGCCACCTCCAAAAAATACAAACGCCGCAAAAATTAGCGCGAGAAAAAACAGATATATAATCTTTCTCAAGATATTCATATTATCCCCCTTTTGTAGTTGACTTGGTTTTTATGGACAGATCATAGCTGCCGCTGCAGAAGCGTTCCATGTAGCCTTCTCCATAAGCAATAAATTCTATGCTTCGGTCAGACGGAGAAAGGCTTTTTATGCGTATCTTAAGATATGCCTCTGGCAGTATGCCTTCGGCACGTTCAGCCCACTCGATAAGGCTCACGCCTTCGCCAAAAAAATACTCTTCATACCCAAGATCCAGTATCTCATCTTGACATGAAAGCCTGTAAAAATCAAAGTGGTATATGGGCAATCTCCCTTCATACCTGTTCAATATAACAAAACTTGGGCTTGTAATATAGATATGTTCCGGCACATCCAGGCCGCGGCATATCCCTTGGATTAGGCAGGTCTTCCCTGCGCCTAAATCTCCTGAAAATGCCAGGATGTCCCCAGGCAATATTTTTCCGGCTACAATGCGGCCAAGATTCATTGTGTCTTCGGGGGATCTGCTTATATGATCAAACGCCATTTTTTCTTCTATCCCGGAAATAAACCTCGTTATTTTTTTCATTCTTCGTGATGCCACAAAGTGGCATGAGTGTTCAGAATTTTCTTGAAATTTTAAGGGATGCCGTTTATCCTGAAGATTATTCCAATCTGAAATATATCCTTATTATGCCTTCCTGGGATTCCCTTCCGGTGGAACGCTCAAACCGCCAGGAGTATATATATGCAAGAGCTTTCTCTTCCAGCCCTGCCGAAAGCTTCTGGACAGGGATCGCATTGATTACCTCGCCGTGCTCATTCACCCAGAATCGCAGCTTGACAATCCCCTCCTCATCCCCATGATATAAAGGGATACTTTCCGGTCTTCTGACCCATTTTCTGGGCTCGCCTTTCCATGTGATATCAGGGGTAGTTGACTGGTGTTTCTCTTCAGGGAATTCCTCTTCTGACAGAGGCGCATTTATGCCTCCTAAATCTGCGGCTTTAGAGGGGGCTTTGTATGCCTTTGCCGCCTTTGGGGCCTGATATGGAACTATATCCTCAGGCCATGGCCCTGTAAATTCTTCAGGCCATATTGATTCAAGCTCCATTGAGTCAAACATTACGGATTGTTTTGGAAGATTTACGGTATGTAATGTCTTTATATAGTCCGGTCTGTCCCGTAATCCTGTCTCTCTCTTCTCTATAATGTTATCCGTAACCACTTTTCCTGTTTGAATGGCGTTTCCGGATATCCAGCTTCTATCCACAGTGGAAAAATCGCCAGTACGGGATTCAGTATCAGGCCCTTTATTTTCGGATTCAATCAAAAGGGGATCTTCATATAGATTAACCGACAAAACAGGGGGTATATCTATAATCTGTAAAGGATTTATCCTGGGCCACAGGGCGATTACAATCACATGCACAGCTAATGAAATCAGGACGGCATAACAAAGCCTTATGTTACTATTCATTTAAGCCTAATTGCCCTTATCAGCATCAAAATTACTTTTTACGAGGCCATCAATAACCATTTGTTTTAATATCCGGTCATGAGGATTTATCTGAAGATTCAGGTCTTGTGGCTATCGCCATATTCTCCAGCCCTGCCTTCTTTGCCATATCCATAACCTTGACCACCATACCATGCCTGGCCATCTCGTCCGCATGTATTATCAAAACAGGGTCTTTCATCTCTTTGGCCTTTGTCTCTATCGCCGTTTTCAAATCCGCAAGGCTCACCAATTTATCATTCATATAAAACTGCCCTTCTTTGGTAATAGTGACTTCAAGCCTCTTTTCGGATTTCACGGGATCTGTTGCCGCCTTGGGCAGTTTGATCTTAAGACCAGGAACAGCGGAAAAAGTTGTCGAAACCATCAAGAATATAAGCATCAGGAAGACCACATCTATTAAACTCACTATATTGATTTCAGGAACTATCTGATGGTTTTTACCCGAAAAGTTCATCCCGACCCCCTTTCCGTGGTTCATGCTCCCTGGTTCGTTCTTCCAGTATATCCAGGAGCTCCATGGATGTACTTTCCATCTCCAGCACATAGGCATTGGCCTTTTTCAAGAAATAGTTATGAACAACCAGGGTAGGTATGGCCACTATAAGACCGGCTGCGGTTGTGATCAATGCCTCTGATATGCCGCCTGCCATGGCAGTAGGATGGCCTACGCCCTGTAATGCTATGACCTGAAAGACCTTTATCATGCCGGTCACTGTCCCAAGAAGCCCCAAAAGCGGTGAAATAATGGCTATTGTTGCCAGCACCGCCAGATATCTGAACAATTTATCTGCCTCTTTCTTTCCGGCATGCTCAATGGCCTCTTTGATATGATCACGGGGCTGATCCTTTTTTAAAATACCTGCCTCCATGACCTTGGCGATAGGCAAAAGGTTGTGAGAACATATTGCAATGGCCTCCTGCACCATATCCTCATTCAGCACCTTCTTCATTTTGGACACAAACTCAGGAGGATGTATCCTGCTTTCCCTCAAAGAATAGAACCTTTCGAGCGTGATCGCAAGGGCGATCACCGAACAACACAGAATCGGGATCATCATTATCCCGCCTTTAAAGATTAAATCGATCATAACTCCCCCCTGTATTAATGCATTTCATCTGTTATTTTTATCTCCATTTGTGAATCGAAGATTCGTGTGCGTTTCACTTTTTTATCCCTTTTATCCTCTTGCCTGCCTGTTCAGACCATATCCCTTCAGCCCCTTCAAGCTGCATGACCTGACTGTATGCATTCATGGCCTCCTGATGCCTGTTTTGCATCTCGTAAATTTGGCCTATGCGGTAATAGGCCCTGGCCTGCCAGTTTATTTCTTCAGGGTAGAGATATGCAATCTTCATCAATTCCAGGACTGCCTTGTCAAAATCCTTCAAATGGATATATGTTTCAGCCAGATCATAAACGGATTTGATCCTCAAATTCTGATCCTTTGCAACGGCTGAATATTCAAAATGCCCACTGCTTTTGTCAAAATCGCCAAGCTCATAATAAATCCTTCCAAGCGCATAATGGGCCTGCTCGGAAAGATATCCTTCAGAAAATTTGCCCAGCAAGGTTTCATAAGCATCCTCAGCCTTTTTTGCCTCTCCCGCGGCATGATATATCTCCCCCTTCGCAATCAATGCCTTGCCTGCCATTTCATCCTCTGGAGTAAGGGCGGATACCTGATCCATACAATCAATGGCCTTCTCATTATCACCCATTATCCTGTAAATCCTTCCAAGGCTCAGATATGTCTCCGACTTGATGGACTTATCGGCGCTTCTGTAAAGGATGGTCTTTAATGCTCCCACAGCCTTCTGATAATCCCCTGTTTCCTGATAAATCTGCGCCATCTTCTTGAGTGATCCCGCAGTCCATTTTCCGTCTGGAAAATAATCTACAAGTCGCTGATACGATTTTATAGCGCCGTCCAGGTTCTTCATCGAGTGATAGGTCGAGCCCAGACGGAAAAGCACTATTTCGGAAAGGGCGTCCTGCCTGTATCTGTTCCAGAACTCTTCAGCCTGCTCTATATAATTTTTCATGTCCCCTGTCTGGTCAAGACAAAGGATTAGGCCATATTTTGCCTCCTTCACAATATCGGAGCCGGGGTATTTTCTTATCACCTGCTGATATACCTTGACCGCCTTATTATATTCTCCCATATTATAAAAGCTGTCGCCAACCTTCAATAGCGATTGTGAGGCAAACGGGCTGTCCGGCCAGATTTTCTCAACATGTTCGAATTCTGTCATCGCCTTGTTGTATTGATCCTGGGCAAAGTATATCCAGCCCAGTCTGTAATGGGCCTCTGCCTTGAGAGGGCTTACAGGATCTATCTTTTTAAGGTATTCCACCGCCCCTTTATAATCCCTCAATCTTGATAAAACCAAAGCCTGTCTGTAATAGATTCTGTCTATGGGTTTAAAATCCCTGTACCTTTCCATAACGGTTTTCAAGATGTTCCGGGCGGACTTGTAATTCCCAAGATTATACTGACATTCTGCAAGCCTTAACATAGCCTCCGCACTCTTTAACCCTTCAGGATAATCCTCAATAAGCCTATTAAACTCATCAGCAGCCTTTTTCCATTCCTCCAGGGCGTAAAACGACCTTGCCAGACCGAATCTGACAAACTCTCCTATATCGCTCACGAGGGATGCAATGGCCATGTTGTAATATTTCACCGCCTGCCAATAATCCCCCTTCTTAAAACCGGCATTCCCCAACCAATAATAAACCTGGTCTTTAATCTCAGACCGGGGAAACAGCATTAAATGACGGTTTAACACCATTATTGCGTTTTCATGCTCGCCAAGCAGGTAATATGCCTGTCCTATCCTGAAAAGGGCCAACTGCGAGGGCATAGAGAAATTCTGATAATCAACCGCCTCGTTGTAATATGGTATGGCGTCTGTGTATCTTTTCATATTGAAAAACCCCTCGCCTATCATAAACAGGCCAAGGAATTCCTTCTCGCCCCCAGGATATCGATCGATCATTTCAAGCCATGTCTTGGCAGCGTCCTCATATTTAGAACGAAGAAAATACGACCAGCCCAAACTGAAAAAAGCCCTTTCATTTACTGCATGGCCAGAGTAAAGTTCTATGATATCCTTAAAAATATTGGATGCCTCTTCATAATCCTCAAGGGAGAGCAGGCAGTTTCCTTTTAGATAAAGCCCGTTTGGCAATATCTGATCCATAGGGAAACGTGATTCCAGAACCGAAATAAGACTTATGGCCTCTTTATAATCTCCCTTCCTGTAATGCACCCAGGATATTCCGTATATCGCCGGGGGTGTTTTTGAATGAAAAGGAAAGGCATCAAGAAATGCCTTGTAAGCAGATCCTGACTCCCCTATGGCGGATGCATGGAAAAGGGCCTCGGCCATCCAGAACCCGGCTTCGGATCTGAGCGCGCTGTAAGGATATTTGTTTACAAAGGACTCGTATCCCTTTGCAGCCTCGGCAAACTTGCCGGATTTATACAGACTGTTTGCCATCAAGAATAGCGCCTTTTCATGCACAGGGCTTTCCTGAAACGCAGAAAAAAGGGACCGGAAAATGCCTATGGCCTCGTCATGCTTCCCTTCATGATCCATTATCCATGCAAGCGAATAAAAGGCATAATCCGCAAATTGAGACCTTGGGGATTGTTCTATTACATAACGGTAGTACAGAGCGGCTGTATTTAGGTCCCCCATCTGATATGCCGCCTCTCCAGCCCAGTAAAATCCAGGCCCTATGTATGGGGAATCAGGATACATGGTCTCAATCTGGTGGAAAATCTCGATAGCCTCCTTGTATTCAGACCGCTGGAATTTGAACCTCCCCAAATCATAATAACCCTTGTCCCTCAGAACGGTCTTTGATATTACCCGCTCAAAAGGTGAACCGAACATGCAGCACGTGGAAGGAGAATCAAATGCAGAAACCTTATACTCCGAAAATCCTCCTGGGACATCCACCTGCCTTTTCATATCCTCAGGCATCGCCTTTATGCCCGACATCTCCTGAGGCAAAGGTATCTCCTTTATTTCCTCCTTCAATTTCAACATAGAACGGCCGATAGCTATCACATCCGGCAATTCGAGAACCTCCTCAGACCCCTTATCCCCTTCAGCCGGCAAACATATGGGTGAAACCATAGAGGTAAAAAGCAGGACTGCTATCGCAAAAATATAGAATCTAAGGCGTTTTTTTGTCATCTCCGGCCTCTTTTTCTTGTATAGTTTTTCCCATGTTCGGATCATGCAACAACCTTGATATGACCTCGATCCTCTCCATGGCAGCCTGAGCCAAATCCCCTGTCACTTCACTCATCGCGGCAACCTTTTTGTAGAGGCTTATCGCGCGGATGGTGTCTCCTCCCTGTTCGTATATATTCCCTAAACGAAACATCCCCATCTGAATCCAAATAGATTGATGAGGGTGAAACGCCTCGATCGCCTGAAATTCCCTGATCGCCTTTTCCTGATCTCCCATCAAGATGAAACTCTCAGCAAGGCGGTAACCAGCCTCAGCAGCGAGTGAATGATCTTTAGAATATGCCGCCTTTGAGTAAAAATCGATCGCCTCCTGTGTCTGACCTTGCTGATAATATAGATTACCCATGTCTAAAGAGGCATGATAAACGATTTCGACATCCGGAGAGGTTTCGATAACCTCCTTAAAAAACTCCTTTGCCAAAGGGATGTTTCCTTTCTTTACATAACACTGGGCCATCCAGTACTTTGCCCCAATTGCCATTGGATGATCTGAATCTTTTTTAATAAAGGATTGGAAGGATGAGATCGCATCATCATATTTTTGGAGTTTATAAAGGGTTTGCCCCAGATAGAAAAAGGCCTCTGAGTTTGCAGGGGCATCCTTTGTCTTATTGTCCTTGATGAAATCCTGAAAAACCTTGACGGCTTCATCATCCCTTCCGATCTTAGACAGGGCAAAACCCTGCCTGAGTATAATGGTATGCCTGTCTTCAGGTCTAAGCCTGGAATAGGTCTCATAATGGACAACCGAACCCTTATAATCCTTTATCTCAAACAAGGCACCCGCCATTTTCAGGTGTGCCTGGGCTGCCAAATCCTCAGGGGGATTTTTACTGAGGAGCATCTGAAACTGAATGACGGCTTCATTGTATCTTTTCAATTCCATAAGGCACCAACCTGCTCCAGAAATGGCTTGATACACAAGCTCATGGCCGGGCGATTCGTTTATAAATGTTTGATAAGCAGCCAATGCCTCGGTGTATCTTTTTAATTGATAAAGAGTCTCTGCCAGCATGAACCTGGTCATTTGTAAAAGATCCTTTGAAGATGACTCTTTAATCAATCTCTGATAATCTGAAAGCGCAGATGTATAATCCTTTCGGTCAAACTTGATCCCTGCAAGATAATAAAGCGCCGTATAGGTCACTGCGTGGTCAGGGTATAGTTCCACCACCTTCTGATATGCATCCTGTGCAGGCGCTGCTTTTTTTTGAGCCCTGTAGCACTCGCCTATCCTGAACCAGGCAAAAGGCGCTTTATGACTTTCAGGATAAAGATCCAAAAATTTGCGAAACTGTCCAATAGCAATATCATAAAAACCATTCCTGTATGCCCCCAGCGCCACAGTATAAAGGCCATCCTCCGAGTTCATTTGCGCTGAGGCTGTGCCTCTCCCGCTGGAACAAAACGATATAAGAAAAGTTATAGTGGCATATAGTATAACTAGTCTAAATAAAACAAGTATATGCCTCTTTATCGTCATTCAACTCACCTCACAAAAATGATTTTATATCCGGCATGTTTGTTTTGCAAGGTAAGCATAGAAAGATCAGCAATTCTGTTATGAAATGTTTTTTATTGACTCGGCAGGGGTAATTATGCTAAAAAAGAATAAAAAAGGGGAGGATAACAGATGCCTATATACGAATTTCTTTGCCTTGATTGTAATCGTATCTTTAGTTTCTTTGCAAAATCATTCAATGAGACCCGCGTACCCAAATGCCCTAAATGCATGGGGGTAAATATGACAAGGCAGATATCTTTAGTATCACGCTATATCAGAAAAAGGCAACCCAGTTCTGATAATTCTCCACAGGGTGATGAAGGCGATACGCATAGGCAATATGATCCTGCGGAAGAGGCCAAGATGGAGAAGGCTATGAGGATACTGGAAAAAGAAATGGCGGGGATCGATGAAGAAAATCCGGATCCGCGCCAGCTTGGCCGGATGATGAGACGCATGTCGGAAATTACTGGCGAACCGTTGCCTGATGAGATGACAGAAGCTGTTCGAAGGCTGGAAGCAGGCGAAGACCCTGAAAAGATAGAGGAGGAAATGGGAGACCTGTTCGGTGATGATGAATATGGAAATAGCGGCGGTTACGGCGGTCCGGTAAATGACCCCGGCCTTTATGATTTCTAAGCTAAACACTCATGGCCCTTTGGGCCACCACGAAGCATGAAAACAAAAATAAACAACAAGGTTTTTTAAGACAAATCCTATATTTATAGAAAAGGCCACCTTAAATATCACCCTTTTTAAGGGCTTTCGGGTGGCCTTGATAAATGATTTCTATAAAGATATACAATGCATAAAATTTTTGCGGGTTAGAAGAAAACAAAACCTACTTTACAACAATCCTGTCATTAAATCCGCCAAATGGATTGGGCACCCTTTCCCCGCATTTGGGGTCTTCCCGCCATTGACCATCCACGATAAACCTGTAATCATAAGTGCCGGGTTTTAGAGTCATGGAAACAGACCATTCCCCTGATTCCCTCTTTTTAATGCAACGGGTATCTAAAGACCAATTGTTGAAATCTCCAACCAATAAAACCTGCTCAGCGTTAGGATCAAAAAAGGAAAAAGACACGGGCCTCATCTTAGAGTCGTTACCACCACTGCTGGTTTTGAGACCACTGCTATTGGTTTTGGCCTTGGTGTCTAAAGGCTTGTTGTTTACTGGTTTTACGGTCTTTTTTGAATTATTGTTGGTTTTAATATTATTAATAGTCTTAGTCATCATTACCCCCCTTGATAAAATTTAAAAAATAGGACTCAAAAAGATACAGTCTATTCCATTTTATCATTTTATATCAAATAAAAATCACCTCCTATATATGTTATTTTTCCAATACCTTTCAGAATATTCAAATCAGCAAATCATTGTCGGATTCGGATAATGCCAAACTAATTATTTATCAACAAGTTACACTAACAATTTCAAATAGTCAAAATCATATTTTTTATATCATTTTATCTTTTTAAAACCGTATATAAGTAATTATACATTGGTAATTTATATTTTTCAAACACCTCTTTTATATTAATCCTTTTTTATAATAAACGCAAAGCCTTTATTCGCTCTAAAACAGGTGGATGGTCGTAATTTAGAAATACGTTCAGCGGGTGGGGGGTCAGATTGCTCATATTGGAGACGTATATCTTTTTCAAGGCCATAACCATGCCTTTTATTGACCTTGTTGTTTCAGCGGCAAATCTGTCTGCTTCAAATTCATATTTGCGGGAAAGATGATTTGTGAAAATCGAAAGTAAAAATTTGATTGGAGAGTAAAGCAATCCGAAAAAAACAAGCCCTGCATAGACAGATATTTGCTGCATCCTGAATGCACGGAAAAGTCCGTCATTATTGATAAAAAAAGACAACAGGTAAAACATTATCCCTGCATGAATAATAGACAGGAGCATCCCCTTTATGATGTGCCTTTTCTTGTAATGACCCACCTCATGAGCTATAACCGCAACAAGCTCGCCTGGAGAATGCCTCTCAATCAAGGTATCAAAAAGGGCGATCCTCTTTTTAAAAAGCCCGCTAAAATAGGCATTGGAATGGGATGATCTTTTTGAGCCGTCCATAACGCTGATCTCCTTGATGGGGAATTTTACTTTCCTGGCATAACGCTCGATATCGTCCCTCAGTTTTCCATCCTCCAAAGGAGTAAAATTGTTAAACATCGGGGCGATCAGCATATTGTATAACGGCTGGGCAATGACTATAAAAAAGGCGGCCAGTCCCCATGCATAAAGCCAGGCGTAAGCCCCTGCTCTTTCGAAAAAAAACAGGATTCCTCCCATGATAACGGAACCTAAAATAATCACAAGAAAATAGGTCTTTAATTTATCCAGCACGAATGTCTTTATGGTCATTTTATTAAACCCGAATCTTTCTTCTATGACAAATTGGCTGTAAAGCGAGAAAGGGATCGTAATAATATCATAGGCAAGATAGAGCACCCCTAAAAAGACAAGCCCTGTTAAAACATTCCCGAACTTAAACCTGCGTGCGAACCTGTCCGCATATTCAAACCCTCCAATCAGGATGAAAGCCAAAATAAGAATAAGGTTAAACGTGGATGAGACATAATTAAACTTTGTCTGGGTTACGATGTATTCCTGCGATCTTCGGTATTTTTCTTCGTCATAGAAGCCACTGAATTCGTCAGGTGGCTTCCGTCCAAGGGCCTTCAGGTTCAGATAGTCCGATGCGCCTTGAAGAGCATACTCTCCTATCAACGCAAAAAGTATGATTATCAGGTATATGTTCATGATCTTTGAAGTTTAACCCATAAATACCTTTAAAAACAAGTGGGGAATTTGACAGTGTCAAGACAAGAAAATTGGGCAGCGGATCATAACTTAATCGCTGCCTTTTCAAAAAATAAGGCTTTACTAATGATTAGGAACATGGTAAATTTATTTTTTATGCGTCATCGGAATGTGGATTTCATCTGAAAATCCCCTTCTGGGTATTTTCATACCCTTTTGCGGATCAAAGATTCATGGGCGTTTCATTTAAAAACCCTGTGGTCATTTTCATTACGCCCTTTGTTATGCCTATATTTACGGGCATCCAAGTTGAGACTCTTTGGAAACTTTTGTCATTCTTCAATTTTTCCTTTTCACTTTTTGTATTTTTTATAATTGATGGCCTCGTAAAAAGTAATTTTGATGATGAAAAAGCAAGATCATAAAGGTTTAAAGCATTTTAAAAAGAGGGTAAAAATGAATAAATATTTTACTAGAACAGTATCTAAATTTTTTATTATTGTAGCCTTATCTTTTGTATTAACAGGTGTTACAGTCAATCATACATTCTGCCAGGATCATTTCTCCCGTGCATTTCCCCCAAATCATTTTTTCGCTGACCTTTGCTATCCAGGCACTTGCCCTCTTTCTATTTACCTCTTTAATAATAATCCTTTTTCTAATTTCAAGATTGAACCTGCCTTTATTAATAATCCCAATTTTATTTATAACAGGTTTTCCTCATTGATAAATTGTTACTGTTACAATCTCCCCCTGTTTTTCGAGTATTTATATGCTAACATAGTCTCAAACCCTGCTTGCATTTCCTGTTTCAATTTTGCAATAAGTCCTTTTTCATATTATGGATACGGCATCAAATATCTTCCCGGAGCCCAGATATCTCAAAAAGTCCTCGTTGGCATTTCAATAGACCCTAACACTATCAACTTTTCAGACATCAATCAGACAATCCAGCTTGCCGTAACAGGGACATATTCGGATGGAAGCACATCAGATTTAACCTCTAGTACAACCGGTACTACATATATATCATCAAACCCCTTGGTAGCTACAGTAAACTCAGATGGTCAGGTAAGCTCAATTGGCATTGGTTCCGCCAGTATTACTGCTAATAATAAGGGGACCTCAAACAGCTCAGGCGTAACAGTATCCATCCCGTCTGGTACTTTGGGGATAACTATCTTGACCCCAAACGATCAGCATAGATTCTGCTTAAATAAGACAAGCATCGAGTTGATGGGGATGCTCACTGGCAATCCGGAAAGTGTCACTGTAAATGGATATCCAGCAGCTATCGACGACAACTATGGAAACACCTTCTCGATAACGTTAGACATTTCTCCAGGAAATAATGCCATAATTGCCTCTGCAATCAGGGGAACTCAAAGCGTCCAGGATTCCATTACAGTCTATCTTGATCTGGACACAGAACCGCCTGTTATAAGCAATGTCACACCGGCCGGACCCGTTTCACTCAATATGATCACAGTGGAGGGTTATGTTTCCCATAGCAGCTCCGATCCTGTTGTTGATGACGAAATCTCAGTGTTTGTTCAGGGTATAATACAAAAAGTAGATGATGCTACAGGACATTTTTCAGCACATAGCATCTTGATCGACACAAATTCAAATATAACCGAACCGGAAACCATCATCATAACCGCAGAAGATGCCCAAGGGAATTCAGTAACCGCAACAACAAGTGTCTATTTTAACGGGGACACGAATAACCCTGGGGAGACAAATCTCACAGCTAATCCGGCATTTGGCCCTGCGCCTCTCCAGGTGACATTTGATGTCTCAATTACCGGATTATCCGCGACTCATGGAAATATCGATTTTGGCGATGGAAATAGCACAGTAATAACAGAAGGATTATCCATTACTCATACCTATATGGAAGAAAAAATATTCTATCCCACATTGACAATTGTTGAAGGCAACATCAAATATTCCGACAGTGAGATAATTGAAATAGATGTCTCATCTGCAAATGCTGATAATATGATTCAAACGGTCTGGAACACTATGAAAACATCCCTCCTAGACAGCTCTGTTCCCATGAATGTAAGAATTGAAAACGCCCTCGACAATTTTAGCGGATTAGGGGAGATAAGGTTCAGGCCGCTATTTTTTCTCTTAATGAATGATCTGGTTGATGAGATAAACAGCATGAGCGCTATCACGCCAATAAGCATCGGCAACGATCTGGCTGTCTATTCTGTTACAAGAGACCTGTTTGGAGAGACGATATCTTTTGAGATTGTTTTTATGCGCAATGGATATGGCAACTGGAAGATCCATAATTTTTAAAAATAGAGATTTTAAAGGAGCAAGGAATGAGAGAGGGTAAAAAAAGACTTTTGATTACTTTATCGATCTGTTCTCTTTTAGTCGCTTTGGCATCCAAATCATACTCATGGAATGACAGCCATACCCATCCTGGCATAACCACAGCAGTAATAGACAACTTATTGACTTTAAACAAGGATTATTTCAAGGAAAATCTGGGAGACGAATATGCCCTGGATATGCAAATTAAAATGGACAAAACAATTGTGGATGCTAAGGCATCCCAAGCAGGTTCGGGTGGCAACAGGTTCAATAATCTATTTTATCTTCCTGCTGGCACCAAAATACCCTTTGCAGGGCCTGCATTATTGAAGACAAAAGGCAGACTTTTTACGATACTAAAACACAATGATTTTCAATCCATGCCCTATAAGCCGACTGGATCAATGGCATCAGGCGGCAATGATGCAATCGCCAGCCTAAAAAACTGGATTTTGGTGGGCAGCGCACTCGAGGACAAACCGAATATTCGGGCAAGAAATCACTTTTATGGGTATAACGATAATAATGGTATGGGATTGGATAATGCGCAATATTTTTCTTTCCTTTATGTACCAAAGAGCCTTTACCCTCTTTTGCTAATCGAAGGCATGGATGGTACGGGGCTTTCGAGCTATATATGGGCAACCTCGGATAATAATTCACAAATGCCAAATGCCTTTTCTTATCGCGGCTTCAACACATACTATTACAAGGCATTCATCGACGCCACATCCAAGGATGAAAGAGAGACCTTTTTATCCCTGGCAATGCTTTCGTTAGGCCATACTATACACCTTTTTGAAGATGCCGGTGTGCCGGCGCATGTACGAAACGATTTTGTTACTGGTCATTTACAGGAATTTGGATTTTTTGATTGGGCAAATCCCTTTGAACACTATATAGAAAAAAAATACGGGCTAGATCTTAGTTCTGGAAAACTCTCAGGATATGCATCGGCGCCTTCCTTCAGCAACTTGTTAGATGCTTGGGACAATCTAAGCAATTATTCCAGAGACAATTTTTTTAGTTTTCAAAGTACGCCTTTCGGGTTTTATCACTATTTCTCCCAGCCTGATATCAGCAGTACCGTTCTTGATAAAGGGCAAACGAATGCATCCTCTCATCAAAAGTATTTCCTTTTTAGGGGATTGCCTTCAGGAGCGCCGGCAGGAATATCCTCAGATCCAAGGGGATACAAGCTGGCCACTATCAGATACTTGGGGAAAAAATCCATCGAGAAAATATTAAAGGTTAATATCAATACATCTATAGACCTTCAGAATATTTTAAACGATCCTGCTAAAATGAATATAATACGACTAGCAAGTAAATCTATAGTTGGACAAGATCCACTTTTTAGTGTGGATGATACTGACGTTCAATCCGATTATGCAGAGCTTATAATCCCAAAGGTAAGGGCCTCTGTGGAAGGTCTTTTTGATTATGTCTTCAGGGCAAAGCTGGGGGCTGCCATAACAAATGTCTCATTTGACCCTTCCACTAATGACCTTTTAGGTGTCACTGTTTCCGTTAAAAATCTCTCTACTGATCCCGATGCATCCATGAATAACGGAGATGTCATTATCTCATACGAGTATGGGAACAAAACCAGCTTCGGAAAATCCAATAAAATAAGCGGAGCCGCCATTCCAACAAATTCCTATTCGGACTTTGTATTTACATTTAACAATCCTGTCCCACAGAGTGCGCTTTATGATCCAACGCTTAAGTTTTACTTTGCATACAAGGGCGAAATCGGGCAGAACGAGTCTATTATCGAAGACCCAAATTCAACGGTAATCAAATTGGTCACACTGCCTTATTCTCAAATCAAGACATCCGGTGGTGACGCATATCTAGTAGCGCAGCCAGGTAATGGAGGCAATGTAACTATAATGTCGGGCGCGCCTGGATCTATTCCCTCTTTTCCGCCAGCAGGTTATCTTTTGATAATAAATTATGGGGAAACGATCTCGCTATCCGGCTCTCATAACTTTCACTCAATAGATATTTATGGAAAACTTCAGGCATCCGGGGATTTGTTGCTTTATTCTGAAACGGATATCAATCTCTATCCGGGCGGAGAGATCATTGCATCGGGGAATTCACCAAATGTAGATGGATATAATATAGAGCTTTATGCAGAAGGCGACCTTAATTTACTCGGGAATATTGATGCATCAGGCGCCAATGGAGACAGCTCATGTGCGCGAGGCGGGAAAGGGGGCAATGTCACGATAATAACATCCTCAATTAATTCAACCACAAACGTGATCTCGCTCGGATCGATTATTACAAGAGGAGGGGATGCCGATGACGTAAACTACAGCTCAGGTAATGTATTCACCGGCGGGAAGGGCGGAGATATAACAATTATAGCAAATACCGGTCATATATCCTTCATGAGCGCCATATCGAGGCCTCCTGAACGCGATACCCTGCCTGTTCCTCCCCCGTATAATCTCGGGCCTTGCAACTGCAATGGTTCAACATGCGATTACATCCGTCCAAACGCCGGAGAGCGATTGCCGTTGCTCCCCGCTGGGGATTCGTTAGAGCCCCTTGAATTCAAGGGCGGCCTGTTGACAAGCGGCGGCATGGGCGGATATCCTGAAAACCGTTATAACCCAGGAAGCGCAGGTGGAAAAGGAGGGAATATAAGGATAGAGTGTCTTGATTCGATTGGCCACATTTCATTTAATGGCGCCGATCTTTATACAGGGGCCAATGTTGAGACAGTCTGTTCTAAAATATCTGTATACCTATTAGGTTATAAGACTTATCAGTCGCCTACAGGATGTCTGGGCGGCAGAGGCTCGATTAGCGGGACTGGATTGAGCGCGGGAGACGGCGGGCAAGGAGGCAACGCCGGAAACATAACGGTAACAGGAATCCTGTTTCCTCCCCCTGCGAATATAAACCCACTGCCTGTAAAGGGATATAATGGAGAAAATCCGAATCATACATCTTACAGGAACCTAATGGGTTACATGTATGAGGCATACGATACATCTAATAACCTTCTGTACAGGGTAAATGCAATTGGCGGATCAGGCGGAATTCCAAGCGGCGGTTCAGGAAGTACGTTCCCAGGTTATTTTGGCTATAAAGGGAATGATGGTACAGTTACAGGGTTGCCGCCATATTAAGGTTGGGAGGTGGAATATGAATAGCTTAAATGAACGGGTCACGGCAAGGCATATCAAAATTACCAAAAAAGACTTCGAATGGGCAGTCTCAGAAGATATTATTACACATGAACAGGCAGAAGCCCTTTGGAGAAATCTCGAAGACAGGGGAAGCAGTCGCCCCAGATTCGATATGTCAAATATACTGTACTATTTTGGAGCACTTATTGTCATATCAGCAATGGGCTGGTTCATGACCGAGGCATGGGAGGCCTTTGGCGGGGCCGGAATCTTTGTCATATCGATGATATATGCGCTCTGTTTTCTTATGGTTGGATGGATGCTCTGGTACAGAAAAAATCTGAGGATACCCGGTGGACTATTTTTCACAATGGCTGTCTGTATGACGCCGCTTATGATTTATGGCCTTGAAAGACTTACGGGCATATGGCCTCAAGGCAATCCGGGCATCTATCAGGATTTCCATTTATGGATCAAAGGGAGCTGGCTTCTCATGGAAATAGGAACTATAATCGCCGGCCTGATTGTGCTTAAATTCATACGTTTTCCATTTCTCACGGCCCCTATTTTCTTTTCCCTATGGTACATGTCAATGGACCTGACCCCCCTCCTGTTCAGAAAAACAATATCTTCCTGGGATGATCGTTTGTTGGTATCATTATGGTTTGGGCTTGCCGTTATCATGGTTTCATACTTGATGGACCGAAGGACGAACGATGACTATGCATTTTGGGGTTACCTTTTCGGGTTGATGGCCTTTTGGGGAGGCCTCTCATTGATGATGACGAAAAACAATGAGACAATAAAGCTCCTATACTGCTTTATAAATCTTGGGCTTGTTGCCATCTCTGTCTTGTTCCAGAGACGTGCCTTTATAGTTTTCGGTTCCGCAGGCATATTCTGGTATGTCAGCCATCTTGCCTACAAGGTCTTTATGCATTCCCTCCTATTTCCTTTCGCCCTAAGCCTTTTAGGGATTTTTGCTATCTATCTCGGGATAAAATATCAACATAATCAAGAAGATATAGAGCGTTTTATGATTTCTCACATACCTGATGGGATTATTCAACTCCTCCCAAGGGCCCGTATTTAAATTAAACGATATAAGGAGGTTAGATATGAGCAACAAGCCAGTGTTTTTTATTTTTATTGTCTTTTCTATTTGCATCTGCCTGACCGTTTTGTTTGTTAGCTCTGGTAAGGCCAAAGACGAAGTCAAAGAATTACCTTCCAAAGATGAGGAAATAAATGCAAGGGTGGAGGCCAGAAAAAAGGGACAGCAGGATGCCAAAAACCCTGTCGTTTTGATAAAGACATCTAAGGGCGACATCACAATAGAGCTTTTTAAGAATGAGGCTCCAATAACTGTAAATAATTTTCTTGGATATGTGAACGCAAAATTCTACGACAATACGATATTTCACCGTGTAATAAAGGATTTTATGATCCAGGGGGGAGGTTTTACCCAGGATATGACCCAAAAACCTGCCCTTCCGCCTATAAAAAACGAGGCCACAAACAAGATATTAAATGCCAAGGGCACCATAGCTATGGCAAGGCCCCCTATCGTAGATAGCGCATCCTCGCAGTTCTTCATAAACCTGAAGGACAATCCTTCTCTGGATCACAGGGATGAGTCACAACAGGGATATGGATATTGTGTATTCGGAAAGGTAATCAAAGGTATGCAGGTAGTTGAAAAGATTGGAAGGTTGGCTACAACTGATAAAGGCCATCATAAAAATGTTCCGGCAACCCCCGTAATTATCGAATCCGTTCGCTTGTTGTAGCGCTGGCAGTGGATAAAAGGTGGAGGACCTTTAATGTATCAAATTACAAGCCGATGAGATATTTCCTGAGGGCTTCAATTAATCAGAGCTTATCCGAAGATCGTCATTATTGCAGAAAATGATGGTCTCGTAAAAAGTCGGATTTGTAAAGATACTGTTCAATAAAATCAGATAGTTGTGAATACCAAAACTGCCGATTTGGGACTTTTTACGAGGCCATCAAGACTTGATCGGGTGATATTTCCTAATGATCAACCGCCTATCTTCCACATTGACCTTTTGCATTTATGGGATGCATCTTCCTGTAATTTGTGGCCTGAAGGCTTGGTTTGTATTGATTCCCTGATTATTCTTGCCAGTTCTTCATCTTTTGCCCCTGACCGGAGCGCCTCCTTTATATTTGTCTCCTGGTCAGAGAAAAGGCAATTCCGCAGCCTTCCGTCCGGAGTAAGCCTTATGCGGTTGCACGTATCACAGAAATGTCTGCTTATTGGGCTTATCAGGCCGATCTCGCCAGCTCCCCCCTTGATTCTAAAACGCCTGGCAGGGCCATTCTGGTCAGCCTTTGAATTTATAACAGGCTCAAGTGGATAGACACGACCGATAATATCCATGATTTCAGGGGCATGAAGGGCCTTATCAGGTCTCCAGTAATCATTTTCACCCAAAGGCATAAACTCTATGAAACGCACATGATACGGATGATCCAGCGTGAGCCTTGCAAAGTCCAGTATCTCCTCATCGTTGAACCCCTTTATGGCAACGCAATTTATCTTGACGGGGGAAAGGCCTGCCTCATCAGCAGATCTTATCCCTTCCAAAACCCTTTCAAAAAGGTCCATGCGGGTGATATAGCGGAACTTTTCCGGTTTCAGTGTGTCCAGGCTGATGTTTACCCTCTTAACACCCACATTAACAAGATCACCTGCATAGTCGGGCAATAGTATCCCGTTAGTAGTGATTGTGACATCATCTATGTATGGAAGGAGCTTAATCTGCCTCATGAAGTATATTATGCCTCTTCTGGTCAGGGGCTCGCCTCCTGTTACCCTTATCTTTGTTACGCTGCACCCTGTAGCTACTCTCACAAGGCGCAGTATCTCCTCGTATGAAAGGATCTCCCTGTGCGGAAGATGCCTGACACCGTTTTCAGGCATACAGTAACGGCAGCGGAGATTGCACCTGTCCGTGATGGATATCCTCATGTAGTCGATTTTTCTGGAAAACCGGTCAATCAATTCAGGCACTGCACCTCTCCTGTATTAGAACAGTCATAACCTCCCATAGATTCCAAATCCCTTTTGAACCCCTTGTCGCCCAGGATATCCAAAAGCCTCTCAATGCCTGAGAGATCAAAATATTCCTCAGGCACTAGAAGATCATACTGTTCCTTTGCTAGGGGCAGAAATTCAAGGCCCAGCGATCGTGCAGCACTCAGGATGCCAAGTCCGCAATCCGCCCCACCGCTTTTTACCAGGGCCGCAACCGCCATATGTGTAAACACCTCTCTTCTGTAATCCTTTATCAGAGAATTCCCAATGCCCATCCTGACAAGCCAGTGGTCAAGGAGGAGCCTCGTTCCAGCTCCGGATTGCCGGTTTACAAACCTTATGTCCTGGCGCACAAGGTCTTCCAGCCCCTTTATATTCTTTGGATTTCCTGATTTCACTATAAGCCCCTGGTCCCTGAATGCCAGATTAATCAGATGCACCTTCTTGCCAGGCAGGTATTTTTGGATGTATGGGATATTATATCTTCCTGTCTCAGGATCAAGCAGGTGTATCCCCGTAAGATGACACTCCCCTCTTTTCAAGGCCATAAGCCCCCCAAGGCTTCCAAGGTGGGTTATTGATAATGTAAGGCCCATTTCCTTCCTTGCCAGATAATCGGCAAGAAGATCAAGGCTTGGATCATGGCTTCCGATGAAAATTATAGATCTGTCTATCTCCTGTCTGGATTTCAAAAGATATACTTCAACCTCTGAACCGGCATCCAGACCCTCGGATTGCATGGGGACTTTCAGCATTGCATCTGCCCTTGTCAAAGACGTGATTACTCCAGAACCTCTGGCCAAAGTGGCAGCTATATATTTCCCGCCCAGGTTACCCAGCTTTACTCTTATGTATTCCTCCTGACCCAGTTTGGAAGGGAGTTTGCGCGCTATCCTTGCCTTGACCGAATCCGGCTTTGGGAAAAGTCGGCGAAGCATCCGGCTAATTACAGGCCGGACAAATAGATCAAAGGCTATGATCCCTGAGACAGGATAACCAGGAAGGCCTATTACGGGTTTCTTGTCCACTATCCCCAAAATGACTGGCTTGCCCGGCATTATGCTTACCCCATGTACTAAAACCCTGCCCATCTGCGCAATAACATCGGCTGTGTGATCCCTGTCGCCTGCTGAAGAACCGGCGATGATCAAAAGAAGATCGGATTTTTCTATTGCACGGGCAGCCTTTGCAAGAATAAGGTCTGGCGCATCTTTTACAATGGGATATCTTATGGCTTCAGCGCCCCATTCTTTGAGAAAAGCGGCAAGGACCGCTGAATTGGATTCGACTACCTGGCCAGGCTCCGGTATCTGCCCGGGTTCTATCACCTCATCGCCGGTTGGAATGATCCCTACAACAGGCATCTTCCTTGTCCATACCTTAGTCAAGCCACCTGACAGAAGGGCGCCTATGTCCGGAGGACTGATCATATGCCCGCTTGGGAGTATCTGCTCATCTACAACGATATCCTCTCCTATAGGTCGGACATGGTTCCATGGGGGGACAGCCGCCATTATCTCTATGGTGAATTCATCCGGCTGGTGGATATCCTCTATCATAATCACGGCGTCAAATCCATCAGGCACTGTTTCTCCCGTGTTCACGAACCTTGCCTGCTCCCCTATCTTGAGGCGGATTGGGCTTGTCTCGCTTGCACCGAATGTATCCGCAGAATTGACTGCCAGGCCGTCCATCGCGCTCACATTCGCCGTGGGGGAAAAGAAAACGGCCTGCACCTGCCTTGACGTGACACGGCCAAGGGCATCCTTAACAGGCATCTCTTCCTCCGGCCATTCCGAATAATCGGGCAATGCAGCAAGAAATATATCAAGCGCCTCTTCACGGGTTTTCTTTTTGAGATATATATGTCTTTTTGTTTGCACGTGATTGGGATTACTCAATTTACGGTGTTAAATAGTCATAGCCAGATATAAATATATAAATTTAAATAAATTTAAATAAGCCGCCCCATCAATAAACCTATCGACCCAAAAAGAAAGCCAAGGAGGCTGTCCGACAACTTATTTTTAGTATAAAAAATCGATTGTATATTACAATATTGATCTTTAAATCACAGTATAATCTGTATT
>JAFGSM010000016.1 GCA_016934595.1 bacterium
AGATTTTTTATATAAAAAATATTTTAATCTCTATTTTAAAAAAAAGATAGTAATATACGAACAGTTGATTGACATTTTTCATTGACTCAATCGCGCTGATGATATAGTTGATGCATTAATGGGCTGAATGAGCCAGAAGTCAGAATCCAGAACGATGAACAGGGAACCGTGGCGTTTTTCCAGCTAATCTGGCGATGGACTTTAAAAGATAACGGAGGACCAATCTTTGTCGAAGGATGACGTTCAAAAGTCGGGTTCCATATTTGTTTTTTCGGATGAATTGGCCGGTTTTGATTTTGGAGAAAACCATTATTTTAAACCCGAAAGGGCTACCAAGACATATGAACTTTGCAACCGATACGGGGTAATAAATCACCCATGGATGAAGATACTCAGACCTAAGAGTATTGATAGATCCCTTCTTACACTCTTCCATGAAAAGGAATATATTGAGATCCTTGAAAAGGCGAGTCACGGGGAAGTCAGCCTGGAGATACTTGAGAGGGGTATCGGGACAATCGATAATCCTATAATCCAGGGCATCTTCGAATGGTCCCTTAAAGTGGCAGGAGGCACTCACAAGACACTGAGGCACCTGTTAGACGGCGATGCGCTCGTGGCATTCAATCCCCTTGGGGGCTTTCACCACGCCAGACGCGGCCATGCCGAGGGCTTCTGCTATATCAATGATATCGCAATAGCCGTAAAGGCCGCCCTGCAGAAATCGCCGGATATGAAGTTGGCCTATATAGATATTGACGCGCATCATGGCAATGGCGTCCAGGAGGCCTTTTATCATGATCCAAGGGTGTTTTTTATTAGTATACATGAAACAGGCAAGACACTTTACCCATGGTCAGGCAGCGAGGTCGAGATTGGAGAAGGCGATGGGAAAGGCTTTACGGTGAATATACCTCTGGAGTCCGGATCGGACGACGAGGTATATTCTTTTGCGTTTGATAATACTATCCCACCCCTTATAGAATCCTTCTCTCCCTATGTTATTATCGCCGAACTGGGGGCCGACACCCTGATCTCTGATCCTTTAACCCACCTGAAGTTAACCAATAACGGTTATATGAGGGCTGTGAAGAAGATTATTGAATTATGTCCCAGGATCCTCGCCCTTGGCGGCGGTGGATATGATCTCTACCGTACCGCCAGATGCTGGACACTAGCGTGGTCCGCCCTGAATCGACTGGAGCCGATAGATGAATTTGCCGGGCTTGTGGGAGGCATGATGTTCGGCCCGGAGATGGAGGTGGGCAGCCTGTATGATCATCCCTACCTCAATAAGGGAGAGGATAAGGAGAAGGCAATGCTTGAGGCTCAGAGGGTTGTAGAGTACATACGGAAAAAGATATTCCCTATTCACGGCATATAGCAAGATCAAATCTGTAAAAACTCCTTTTCGCTTCTTTCTTTCACTCAATCCGTCGTCGCCTGTCTCTGGCAGATCATTAGGAAAGCCCAGCAGTTTTCTCTAAAACATAAAAATTAGATTAGAATATCCATCGCCCTCCAAAGATCCCCCTCAATATATTGAGGTTCCACCAGATATTGAGGCCAAATGAATCATTTTATGCTTTTCTGTCGTTCTCTCCTGTTAATCTAACACCATGTTATTAAAGGGTTAATCCAAGCTTATAATTCTCATGCTGCTATTGGCATTCTATTTGCTCTTACATTTGTATGATCATTTTTATCATGCAAATGAATGTCCTTTCTGGGAAGCGTATGGGGTTGTCACAGATGATTGCCTCACTGTCCGATTCAATTAAGATGGAGGGGGGATCTCGGGGATTGAGGACAGCAGGGTAAACCCTGTTTTGCACCTAATGAAGAATCCGTAATGAAATACATATTTCCCCCTATTGTTTGAATACGTTTCTCAAACGATACTTAAGAAAACTTGTTCATGTGAAATCCTCAACGACTCGTTTAGTAAAGGATAAAACCATATCACCTTGGAGCAAGAGGCAAAAAGAAGGGTTTAAGGTAATCATGAGAAATAATCGCAACCCATACCCGCGTAAAGGTAATCGGAATGTCTTCTGTAGCGACTATAATAATTGTCTGGATGTTGCCATCGAGCGATCTTGGAATTCATGGAATTGCGGCCAGTGCATGCTCCGTTTTGAGGAAGACATAAATCCTGAAGCTACTTTGACCGCCGATGAAGCTGTTGAATGCTCTATATGTAACTTTAAAACAGCGGATTGGGATTATAGATTTTTAGACGGGGATTCCGATATTGGGGTTTGGTGACATAGATCGTAACATCTATGGCAAGGTACTTAAAAACAGATGACATTGCCTTGCACAACAAAATCATGGGGTTCTATTTCTTTTTGACATATAAATGTAATTTTTCTGTATTTAAGCTCTCAAAAAGTGAATCAACCAAATGTAATCGCTTTAGCTGGTTAAGCCTGCCGCGACAAAAATATGTTGTATTATTTTAAATTCATTACAATGAAAGGAGTCTCCAAAATGACGAAGCTCAAGACTTATAGACTTCCGATTCAGCGGCCTTATAATCGCCGGGAATTTATAAGACTATCCGCCCTGGCATCCGCCGGTTTTCTGG
>JAFGSM010000178.1 GCA_016934595.1 bacterium
AAAATAGGATGCTATTTTCGAGACAAACGCCCATGGCCCTTCGGGCCGCCACGAACTATGAAAATAGGATGCTATTTTCGAGACAAAATATAATAACAAAAGCTCATGTTTGCCAGTGCGGGTTTTTATTATGTATAATAGATGATGGCCTCGTAAAAAGTATAAAATGCCCCTAAAAATAAGTTTAATATTATAAATTTGTTATATATTTTGACGATATAATCTTGGTTTTTCATCATCAAAGTTACTTTTTACGAGGCCATCATAGATAATTACAATAAATTTCAAACGGGCGCTTCCCTGCGTAAGAGAAAAATTCGAACGGCTTTTTGAGGAGGGATAGAGGAGGGAAAATATGAATGTCTGTGTTATAGGCACAGGGTATGTTGGGCTTGTAGTCGGCTTATGCCTGGCAGAAACCGGAAATGACGTTATTTGTGTAGATATAGACGAATCCAAGATAGAACGGCTTAAGAATGGGGAGGTAATTATTTACGAACCGGGCATTGAGCCTATGATGAAACGAAGCATGGCCGAAGGCAGGCTGCAATTTACAACCGACATTGCGGAAGGTGTTCGAAAGTCGCTTTTTAATTTTATCGCCGTAGGCACCCCTCCAGGAGAAGATGGTTCGGCGGACCTGCAGCATGTCCTGGCTGTTGCCAAGGCCATCGGCCAGAGTATGGATTCCTATAAGATCATCATTAACAAAAGCACAGTGCCTGTTGGCACGGCGGATATGGTCAGGCAGACCATCGCCCGCGAGACGAATATTGAGTTTGACGTGGTCTCAAACCCCGAATTTCTGAAAGAGGGCGGGGCAGTGTCAGATTTTATGAAGCCTGACAGGGTCGTCATCGGGACGGATGATTGCCGTGTTGGCGAGCTCATGAAAGAGCTTTACTCCCCTTTTGTCCGTACTGGGAATCCTATACTGATAATGGACATCAGGTCGGCAGAGATGACCAAATATGCCTCCAATGCCATGCTTGCCACAAGGATATCATTCATGAACGAGCTTTCCTGCCTTTGCGATCGGGCTGGGGCGGATATCGAGATGGTCCGTAAAGGGATGAGCACCGACTCAAGGATTGGCCATTCTTTTCTCTTTCCAGGGGCAGGATATGGAGGCTCATGTTTCCCAAAGGATGTAAAGGCCATCATCCGCACAGCACAGGAATACGATCTTTCCATGGACATCTTAAACTCTGTGGAGATGGTTAATGAACGCCAAAAGAGGCTTCTTGGGGAAAGGATTATCAGGTTTTTTTCGGATAGGGCAGAGCCAGAAAAGGGCGATAAGATACTTGGCGGGAAAAAGGCGGCGTTATGGGGTCTTTCCTTTAAACCCCAGACTGACGACATGAGGGAGGCCCCTTCTGTTGTTACCATCAACCAGTTGTTAAAGGCTGGAGCGGCTATAAGGGCTTACGATCCGGCGGCAATGGAAGTCGCAAGGGGGATCTTCGGCGACAGCATAGAGTACGGTCAGAATGTTTATGATTGCCTGCCTGGAGCGGATTGCCTTGTAATTATCACTGAATGGAACGAGTTTCGCAGGCCGAATTATGAGAAGATGAAAGAACTGATGAAGCTCCCTGTTGTATTTGACGGCAGAAACCTCTATGACGTGGCCAAGATGAAGGAAAGGGGGTTTCAATATTTCTGTATCGGACGCGGGGCTCAAGGTTTAGAATAGGTTTTGATGTACAAAAATAATACCTCTTACCTTTCGCCGGCGGTTCAGGCCATCGCCGGGGGCGTATCCAATGCAAAGGTGGATGGCCTGAGGGGGCCAGGTGCGGCAGTTTTCATGGCCCTGCTTAAAAAAAGGATAAAAAAAAATTTTCTTGTTATCACCCCCGCCCCAGGCGATGCAGAAACCTTCCTCTCCGATTTACGATTTTTCTATAATGACTTTCCCATATATCTGTATCCAACCAGGGAGATCCTTCCATATGAAGAGCTTGACCCTGATCCCCTTTTGACTTCACAAAGGATCGGCGCTCTGCACGCGCTGCTCTACCGTGAGGACACAATAGTGGTAACGAGTACAAGGGCTGTCATGGACCGTGTGTTGCCAAGGCAGGCGCTCGGCAAGGGCACAGGCTATTATGGCATTGGCGAAACAGTGTCGAGGGAGAGGATCGTGCGGCAATTGTTGGAAGGAGGATACAGATCCGTCCCGCTTGTAGAGGAACACGGGGAATTCAGTGTCAGGGGTGCAATACTTGATTTCTCCCCGCCTGATTGGGAACATGGCTGCAGAATCGAATTCTTCGGCGATGAGATAGAATCTATACGCAGGTTCGACTGCCGCACACAAAGATCCCTGGAGAATATGGACGAAGCTATCATACTCCCTGTAAGGGAGGTCATTCTGAACCAGGAACGCGCACGCAGGATGATCCACCGTATTGAAGAAGAATACTCTGCATCAAGGCTTTATCAGACCAGCCTGGCCATGATTTGCGAGCGCATGGAGAGGCAGGAGACATTCCCTGGAATAGATTTTCATCTTCCTTACCTTTATCCATATACAGAAACCATATTTTCCTATCTTACCCAGAAAGGGGTTGTGTGTTTGTATGATCAGGAACGGATAATGGATGAAGCCAATATATACGAAGGGGAAATCAGGGACAGGTTTCACAAGGCAAAGCTGCGGAATTTCCCTTATCCTCAACCTGAAGAGGTCTTCCTTTTGCCGGACAAACTGGAGGAACAGTTGATGGCCTATCAAAGGCTCATCTTTTCCCCTCTAAAGGCCCCTGACCGGGCAGGAAAAGACGGCATGGTGTTCCCATATGCGCAGCAGGAAACCAGAGGCATGCTGCTTAAGGAAAAGGCCGATATTCAGAAAAGGGGCGTCTTTGCTTCAATAGTAAGAAGATTCAAGGACTGGCAAAGGGAAGGGAAAAGGGTGATTTTGACCTGTTTAAGCGATGGGCAGGCAGAGAGGCTGGTGCGGATGCTCGATGAATACGAGATGAGCTCGCAGGCGCTGAAGGCATTTCCATTGGAATGTCTGGAGGAAAGCCCCACCGGCCCTGTTCCCGTATCCATATGTCTTGGAGACCTCTCGATGGGTGTATTGCTGGATTTCCTTGATCTGGTTCTGGTAACGGATGAGGAGATATTCGGTGAAAAGGTGCGTGTCCCTGCCCTGAAGATTCACCGCAAGGCCAAAATCCTCGCCAGTTTCACCGATCTTAAAGTTAATGACTACGTGGTGCATGTCGAACATGGGATAGCCCTTTATAAGGGCCTTATAAAGCTGAAGGTGGACGGCATGATAAAGGATTTTTTACTCCTTGAATTCAGGGACGGGGACAAGCTCTATTGCCCGCCCGAGAACCTTGAGCTTGTCCAGAAATATACGGGCTCAGGGGATATCAAGCCTGAACTTGACAAACTGGGCGGGAAACATTGGGTGAATCTGAAGGCCAGGGTAAAGAAATCTATCCAGGATATGGCGATGGACCTTCTTCGCCTTTATGCAGCGCGGGAGATGGCCAAAGGGTTCGCATGTCCTGTTGACAACAACTGGCAGAGGGAGTTTGAGGCCGCCTTTGAATATGAAGAGACCCCTGACCAGATGAGGGCCATAATCGAAGTAAAGAAGGATATGGAGGGGATAAGGCCTATGGACAGGCTTGTATGCGGGGATGTCGGTTATGGGAAGACAGAGGTGGCTATGAGGGCTGCCTTCAAGGCGGTCATGGGGGGAAAGCAGGTGGCGATGCTCGCCCCCACCACAGTTCTGGTACAGCAGCACTTTCAGAAATTCACGAACCGCATGGCCCCATATCCTGTAAAGGTACAAATGCTCAGCCGCTTTGTGGACAAAAAGGAGCAGAAGGCTGTACTGGCGGGTCTGGAGAATGGCGATGTGGATATTGTAATCGGCACACACAGGCTGATCCAGAAGGATGTAAAATTCAAGGAGCTTGGCCTGATAATAATAGATGAAGAACAGAGGTTCGGAGTAAAACACAAGGAAAGGCTGAAAGAATTAAGAAAAGAGGTGGATTGCCTGACATTGACCGCTACCCCGATCCCCAGGACGCTTCATATGTCAATGACAGGGATAAGGGATATGAGCATCATAGACACCCCGCCAGAGGATCGCCTGCCTATCACCACCTATATTACCCACTTTGATCCCGATCTGATCGCAGAGGCTTGCCAGAGGGAGCTGGACAGGGGAGGGCAGGTATTTTATGTGTATAACAGGGTTGAGGGGATCGAGGATGTGGCCAATTTTGTTAGAACACTGATGCCTCATGCCAGGATCGGGATCGGGCATGGTCAGATGCCTGAAAAGGGACTGGAGAAGGTCATGCTGGATTTTGTTCACAAAAAGCATGACATCCTCGTATGCACTACGATCATCGAATCGGGCCTGGATATTCCCTCTGCAAACACCATCATTGTACATCAGGCAGACCGGTTCGGACTAGCCCAGCTATATCAGTTGCGAGGCAGGGTAGGCCGGTCAAGCCACAGGGCCTATGCCTATCTTCTGGTGCCTTCAGACGCAGGCCTTACAGATGAGGCGAAAAAAAGGCTTGCGGCAATTCAGGATCTCACAGAGCTGGGATCAGGATTCCGCCTGGCTGCAAGGGATCTGGAGATAAGAGGCGCGGGAAACCTTCTTGGCTCAAGGCAACACGGTCATATCGCCGCCGTAGGTTATGACCTGTACTGTGATCTCATTCGGGAGACCATGGGAGAATTAAAGGGAGAGCCTGTTGAAAAGACAAAGAAGGTCGAGATAAATATGAACCTTGAGGCATTCCTGCCCGAGGATTATGTGCCTGATGTAAACCAAAGGCTTAACATATATAAAAGGGCATCCATGATAGAAGGGTATCCCGGTCTTGATGCCTTGAGGCAGGAACTCAGGGATAGATATGGCGCCCTGCCTGAGGCGGCAGAAAACCTCATGAGACTTATAGAGACCAAGATAATGGCAAGAAGGCTGGGCATAGAGAAGCTGGAGCGCCATGCGGACAGGTTACGCCTCAATTTTTCCCAGGACACCCCCGTTCAGCCGCAAACCCTCCTACAGATGGTCATGCAGGATAAAGGGAAATACAGGCTGATACCGCCGAGCATCCTGGAGATGCGCCTTAACCATGAAAAGCCTGCCCTGATCTTTGAGGAGATAATCAGTTGGGCTCAAACCTTTAAATGCGATTAAACAACACCCGGGATATTATGCTTGAACCACGGATTATTTCCGGGATCTCGTTCCTCGGACAGGTAATAATCCTTATAGTGATAGGATGATCTGCAATTTTCCAAGAGTATCCTTCAGCTTCTTTCCATCTCTTTTCTTTCTGAGAGTACCCGCGGTTCAATACTCTGAATCCACCTTCGTCTCGCAAACTATAATTTGCCGTTACTTTGCTCAAACCCAGCTCAAAAGAATGATCCAATCTGGCAATTTCGTACCAGTTCCCTAAATATTTCTCTATTCTAAAGTTATCAAAGGGTTTTACATTTTCTGGAATTCAAATACATCCACTTAACCCAACTTCCACATTTTTAAAAAAATAGTATTGATTTTAAAAGGCTTTTTCTTTTTTTCAGTCACTACAATATTTGTTTTATTGTGT
>JAFGSM010000179.1 GCA_016934595.1 bacterium
CACCTATATCTGCCCGGTGAGGGGGTTGGCCGGCCTTGATCGGGGGACCGATCCAGGTAATCGCAGCCGTGACCGCCGCGTCTCTCATACCAAGGGCACTCGGCCTGAGCTGGAGGGAGTCTATATTCTTAGGATTCCTCATATCCCTTAGCAGCACGGCCATTCTGCTCAAGCTGTTTCATGAGAGCGCCATGGTTTATCCAAAAAGATCTGGAAAAGCTGTTCCGATACAGAGCCTTCAAAAGGCTCCTTGCAAAAAAAATCAAGACCACCTTAACCGCCTTAGCAATTGATCCTCTGCTGGTTAGAATTCGTAAGTCCAGCCGGCGAGTTCCCGCCACAACATCATGCGGCTGAATTGTGTTTGACATACAAGGATAAAGTCTCTAAACTCTGTTTATCAAAAAGCACGTTCTTATTAAGAAATGCATCCATAGACTTGCATGCTTCACCATATTATGGGTGAAGATAGATATGAAAACCGCTTGCGATTACCACCCATCCAAACCGGCAGCATGGACTTGCCCCAGTTGCGGCAGTTTCTTTTGTTCAGGATGCGTCGAAAAAAGAACAGTATCACAGTATGGAAAGATTAATACTTACTACTTTTGTCCAAAGTGCAATGTCGAGGCAGAAAGACTTTCTTTTGACAATACCGTAGAACCTTTCTGGAAAAGACTGCATAAAATTTTCCTGTACCCCTTTCATATCCGATGTTTTTTGTTGATGATATCAATCTCAATTTTGATGATCCTGATATCAGGACCGGGTATAGTAAGGATGCTTTTATCTTTTGCCTGTTGGGGTGTTATATTAAAATACTCTTTCGCTGCACTTAAGAATACGGCAAAAGGAAGTTTTATCCCGCCAAAAATAAACCTTGATACTATCTCCAGCGAATTTGATATTGTCTTCAAACAGCTCTTTGTCTATCTGATAATCGGTTTCATATTTTACAAACTGATTCAGGGGTGGGGTATCATCCTGGCTATACCCTTCTTCCTGTTTGCCTTACTTTCCATCCCGGCAATAATGATTGTCTTGGCATGCACAAACAGTCTCATCAACTCTATTAACCCCTTGATTTTTGTAAGAATGGCATGGAGAATCGGATGGGGATATTTGCTCATGTACCTCTTTCTGATGTTCCTAGGGGGAGCGCCGGCAGCTCTGGCAGGCAGTGTCATCGTTCATCTCCCTGTTCAATTACAGCAATTCCTTTATACTATTGCTGAGAGCTATTATACCATCATCGCCTATCATCTCATGGGTTATGTAATCTTTCAGTATCATGAAGAGATAGGTTATGATGTGGATTTTGATGACGAGGAAGCTTCTTCTAAAGAATCTGAGGACACGGGAGATGAGGGAAATGCATTATTAAAGAAGATTAACATCCTTATTAAGGATGGAAATATCGATGATGCCATTGCTTTAATGGAAAATGAGCCGGATGCTGTTTCATCGGATATAAGACTTGCGGAACGTTATTATAATCTCCTTAAATTGAAGCAGAGAATCCCTGAAATGCTCAAACAGGGCGCCATTTATCTTGACCTCCTGTCAAAGGAAGGGGTGAAAGAAAAATTGTATGAAGTGTACTCAGAGTGTATCTCCAAGGACGCTGATTTCACGCCCTCCCCTTCTTCAGCCTTTAAGATAGCAAATGCCATGATTGAGCATGGAAATCCAAAAGGCGCTGTCGGCGTTTATCAAGGATTTATCAGAATGAACCCTAAAAATCCTTTAATCCCAAAGGCATATTTTCTTGCTGCGAATGTCATAAACAACCACTTGAATAATCCCCAGAAAGCTGTGAAGATATTAAAAGGGATCATAAAAAAGTATCCCGACCATGAGATCCTGCCCTATGTCCGAAAAAGCCTAGAAGAAATCAATACTTAAAGGCAAAGGCTGACAACAATAAATTATGTTGCATGAAACTTCATTCGAATAATCCTTCTCTGCCATGAGCGCCCCAGGACAAGTCCCATGTTCGATCAGGGGTGGCGCCGCAATGTCAAGCAACTGTCCTCCTGGAACCTTTCAATAACTCCAAAGCAATCCGGGACTCATCCGATCCTGGGTACCTCTGACAGATGATCTTAAGACATTTTTCACCCCGTTCATTTTCTCCTTTCTTTAAATAGGCTCGCCCCAGGTTCAATATCCCTGTCGGCAGCTTCGGAAAATTCGGATGTTTCTTCATGAACGAGGCGAGGATATGTTCGGCTTCGCGAAGGCGACCGCTGGCATTGAATACAGAGGCAACTCTGAACAGAATATCCCTGTCAATCTCCAGGGGTTTTGAGAGGCGGGAAAACTCCTGATAGACCTTATACAATTCATCATGTCTTTTGCTGTCTTGACTTAAATGTTGTATCAGCGTCAAAGCGGTTTCATGGAATTCATTGCTCCCTGGATTCAATTTATCGACATTGAACAGATGCATCAAGGCGATATCGTTGTGGGGATCTATCCCCAAGATCTCCATAAGAATTGGTCGGGCCTTGTTCATATCAAGCTTTGATATCTTTTCAAGGGCCTTTTCAAGAAGAACGGGGATCTTTTCTTTAGGATCTTCTTCAAACACCTTTTCATCAGCCATCTTAAAAAATCTGCGATAACCATATCCAATAGCTCCACCCCCCAGGAGACCTCCCAAATGTGCGACATAGGCAATCCTAGACTCTCCCCCAAAAATCATCTGGAAAACCTCATTCGCTATCCAGATAGGGAAAAGCAGGATTGCTGAAATCTTTGCGTAGTTGAAATAGAATCCTAAGGAATAGAAGACTTTTATCTTTGTTTTTCCATACATCACAGTAAAAGCACCCATCAAGGCTGCGATGGCGCCGGATGCCCCGATAAGCGGGACATTACTGTTCATGTTGAAAACAGTAAACAAGGCCACTGCGCAAATGCCGCCTGCCAGATATAGGACAACATAGAATAGCCTGCTGCACCCCAATTCGAGCATACATCCCACGAGCCAGAGGAATATCATGTTCCCCAGAATATGCATGATATCCCCATGGAGGAACATATGCGTCAATACAGTGAGGGGGTCCATCCGGGAAGGCTTATAACCGTAACGGTAGCTGATAACATTCTCCAGCAATTTTTCAAACTCCGTTCTCAGGGATCTCCATTCATTATATGTTTCCTGACCGGGTGTGATAATTTCATCATTTGAGAGTCTCCTAAGAAAGATATCATCTCCCTGCATCCTTTTAAGAAGCCTGTCAATTTCCTCCTGTTTAAGCTCCTTTACATCATCAGTTTTAAGACTTTTTTCAGCCCCTGATTTTTTTTCGAGATACACCGAATAGGCGGATAACTCAATTTTTTCTAAACCTGAGTCGGAATAAAATTGGTATGCCTCTAAATACCTTTCATTGTCATGTGCTTGGAAGACAAAAAAACAAAAGATGTTTATCAGGATGATCAGGATTGTGATGATAGAAAGCTTATGTTTGCGGATATTGCCTGTCAAAGGTATGATTAACATTTGAAAAGCTATACTTTCCTATCCATTAAAAATAGGACAGACACTGATGAAAATTTTCCCCTGCAACTCTATTCTATTTTTTCCCGTTTTTTAGTGAAACTCCCCTTCCTTCCCCTCCCTTGCCGGAAAAACAAGGAACAACTCTTCAGCATTCATTCCTTTAGAAACACCGTCCATCCGCCCTTCCCGAAATACTTTATTTGATAAGAGCCCGCATTTTAAGGAACAATAAACATTCCATAATACCTCATTCTTTAATTATGTGATATACGTGATAGCCTCCTGTGTCAATGTAAATCTAGGGATGTTTTACGATGAACGGTACTCCCTCGCTACCAGGAAAAAGGGTTCTAAAAGAATGAAGATATAAAAAATATATTGGTATGATAACCCTGTGTATATAGCACGTATGATCTATATTCATTTAGGTGTATTTCGAAAGCTTCGGGCGATCATAAAAAGGCAAGCAGGGATGTTCTCCGTACATATCAATTTCAATAAATTGAATGTCAATGAGTTATATTTAGGCTTTTTGTTTATCATCGCAAACAAGCAAGAGATTCAGAAATAAAAAATCACTTGGCCGCAGATATAAGATATGAATCAACTTATAGAAATCGGATTCAATGTGTAGGCCGCCGGAAACTCGACAATGGAGACCCCGTATGTATGCTCGTAACCCAAATAAACACTTAAAATGTTCTATTTGTGAATATCGGCGAAATCAAATATATAGGAAAACAACACCACATTAAGAATAAGAATGCATGAGTACTAGAATCCAGGACCTATACAATCGACAAACATAAAGAATAATGAGAACATTAATGTCCTGTTAGAAACTGATGAGGCTGTCGATATTTTTGTCCTTCCCGACAACGGACTTCTTCATTATGGTGGACTTCACATCAATCTTGCTGCTGGGCTAGAGAATAGTCTCAAATCAGATATATCGACTCCAGATCTTTTCTTTCAAAGGAAGGTGCTACTCTGAGCATGCCGTTTCCATAAAAGCAGCCGTCAGTAGTCAGCACATGACAGCGAGGATTACATCCAAGAAAATCACCAAACGATTGTATGACAACAGCGGCCCCGGGCAAAGCATCCTCCTCAGGTGTGGCTTTTTAAAAAAACTCCTTCAAAGATTCCCGGGCACATCTACTTCATTCAGAAAGGAGATTGCAGTCAGAGAGAAAATACCTTCGGAGGATCTTTGGTATGCTGAAGATAAAATGACGATGGGAAACAGAACAGCCTTGATCACGCGGTACACCAATTCTGGCAGCACTTAAGCTGTTCCAAGTGCCCACTTAGCAAGATGAAAACGTTTGATGAAGCAGCATATGGTTCTAATGGCGGGTTGCCAGACTACGGCTTCTCACCGGATATCATCAAAAAGATTAAGGGAAATGAATCCGGCTAAGATATGGATTTTGAAAGCTCTCTGTCGTATGCAGAGTTTAATCTAAAAGAGCTGCTATGGTATTACTATAGCCTCAATGACACTTTTCAATGCACCATGTTGATGAGGCAGGCCTCCCGGTCCGGCTTATTGCCCCTTCTCAACGAGTACTGGGCCTGTACTGGATGCCGTCCTATCTGGCCGGTGCACTGCAGGACCACGAGGCAGACCCGGTGTTCGTTGCCGGCAGGCTGAGGCGCCCGGGATCCTTTGATTGGTGGAAAGATGCCTCTATAATCCAGAAGAGGATACGGGCATTTCGTGAGCTCGCGGCCGCTGTCAGCGATCATCCGGCCCTTACGGGCAGGATCTTCGATGGGCGTAGTCACAGATTCCGCCATGCGGGGGATCCTTTATTCAAGACAATGTCTGCCGGCTTTTTGGGATATGGCCTAAAAGGCCCTCATCCACTCCGGTTTGAGCCCGATCTCACCCCTTAGTGCCGCGTCGATCATAACCAGGATCTCTTCTTTGCCTTGAGGGAGCCACACCCTTATGGGGAGGTAGTTGGATGCGTGACTGGAGGAAAAGAGGCAGTGACGTACATTCGTATTCTCAATTATTTCTCGCATCTCCCTGAGGAGCCCCATCTCATCAGGCATTATAAAATCGCCTCTCTCATATTCCTCATAGATGGGGGTTCCGGGAATCAGTATCAGGGTCAGGGCGCTGGCAAAGTCCGGGTCAATATTGCTCAGGATTTCTCCGGTGGCCTTTGCGTGCTCCAGGGACCTTTCCCTTCCCCCGATACCCAGGAGCACCAGGGTTGTAAGCTGGATCCCGGCGTCCTTAACCCGCCTGCCCATCTCGAGGCAGTGCTCCGCGCTCGAACCCTTCTTTATCTTTTTACGTATCTCGTCATCCCCGGTCTCGACGCCCAGGTAGAGCATGCCTAAGCCCCTGTCCCTCAGCTCCTCCAATTCCCGAGGTGATTTCAGGCTGATGCTCTTCGTGTTGGCATAGGCCCCGACCCGTTTGACCCAGGGGAGATGTTCCCGGATCCGGTCCAGGATCCATATCAGCCTTTTCTGTGGGATAATGAGGGCATCACCGTCCATGAGAAATAGTTGATCCTGGTTTTTCATATGCCTTGAGGCAAACAGTATATCACCCAGGATGATATTATCGTCCTTTATCTGAAAATGCTTGTTCTTAAAGGTCGAGCAAAAGGTGCATTTGTTGTGGGAACAGCCCAGTGTCGTCTGGAGCAGGATACTGCAGGCCTCAGGGGGCGGCCGGATGCAGTCCCCCTCATAATGCATTCCTTCGCTCTCTTGTATAGTATCCATATAACTTCCCTTTAATGTGATTTATAATCATATGATATCATGATTATATTTTTAAATAGTATTCCATATCTAATAAATGTCAACCGATGTGATAGATTATAGTATTCATGGTCTATTGTAAAAAAGCTGCTATGGTATTACTATAGCCTAAATGACACTTTTCAATGCACCATGTTGATCTCATCCACCTATATCTGCCCGGTGAGGGGGCTGGCCTCCCTTGAGCCGCCTGAGCCGACTCGGCTTGGCGCGGCTGCCAAGGCAGCAAAGGGCCTGGGCATACAACGGTTGATGCTGCCCGTCCTGGAGGAGGCCTTAGTGGTGCCCGATAGGGCCTTGGTGCGCTATCTCGATGGTCTTATACGGGCGCTTGATCATGTTGATGAGGCAGGCCTCCCGGTCCGGCTTATTGCCCCTGCTCAACAAGTACTGGGCCTGTACTGGATGCCGTCCTATCTGGTCGGTGCACAGCAGGACCACGAGGCAGACCCGGTGTTCGTTGCCGGCAGGCTGAGGCGCC
>JAFGSM010000002.1 GCA_016934595.1 bacterium
ATAGTTTTAAGAACCCTGTTGCATTTTAGACTGTCTGTAAAATCGAATATTATCTAAAGATACAAAATGAGTTTCCAAATTTCTGATTCTGATTTTTTTTGACGTTTAGCCATATTATCAAAAAATACTTTTGCGGTATTATTAATATACTATATAATTTTTTCAATTCTTCTTTTTTCTTTTTTTCCATTTTCCCCCTCCATTTTTATTTTTTGAACTGACAATTTACTTTTTCTATGATTCTTGAATCAAATTCTTTTATTGAACACCCATGTATTCAACGATCTTTTCATATAAATTAATAAGAAGAGGGATATCGTCTTCCATAATGGTGCGAAGGTCCAGGATATAGGCCCCGTCCTTAATCCTCCCGACAACCGCAGGGCTGGAGCCACGGAAGGCCCTATCCAATTCCTCAACGGATATCCTCCCCCGTTTAAAAACAATGACAAAGGTAGGCAGGGATTCTGAAGGGAGCGCCCCTCCTCCGACACTGGACTCATCCTCCCTTGTAGACAATATCATCATCCCCTTATTGACTTCTTCAAACATGGAAAGGCATTTCTGCGCCCGCGATTTCAGATCATCTATGCTGATGCCAATCATCTTCATCACCGGATTGGAGCTGGCATAATCGTTTCTCTGGTAAAGCCTTAGAGTGGCCTCCAGCGCTGCCAGTGTCAGTTTGTCTATCCGGAGGGCGCGGGCAAGCGGATTTATCCTGACCACAGACATATCAATCCCGCCCTGGGAAAGTATGATTCCGGCTTGCGGCCCGCCCAGGAGCTTGTCCCCGCTAAATGTGACCACGTTTACGCCAGTCGATAGTATCTCATGGATGGTCGGCTCTCCCTTCAACCCGAATATGGAAATGTCCGTAAGATTGCCGCTGCCCAAATCCATCATAACAGGTATCCTGCATTTACTCCCCAAATCTACCAGGTCTTTTAGAGAGACATCCGAAGAAAAACCTGTTATTTTATAATTGCTCGTATGCACCTTTAAAAGCAGGCCCGTATTTTCTGAAACGGCATTTTCATAATCGGAAATGTGCGTCCTGTTGGTTGTCCCTACCTCCCTCATGATTGCGCCGCTTTTCTTCATCACATCAGGGATACGGAATGAGCCCCCTATCTCTACGAGTTCCCCCCTGGAGACAATCACCTCCTTTCCCTCGGCAAGGCTGTTCAGCGCAAGAAGAACAGCCCCTGCATTGTTATTGACGACAAACGCATCCTCAGCCCCTGTAAGGCGCAAAACGAGACCATGGACATGGCTGGTCCTTTTTCCTCGTTTTCCTTCTGACAGGTCATACTCCAGATTGGAATACCCCTGGGCAACCTCATTAATAAGGGAAATGGCCTCTGGTGACAGAGGGGCCCTTCCAAGGTTGGTGTGAATTATCACCCCTGTCCCATTGATTACCCGTCTCAGGCTGTTTGTCTGAATAGAGGCATTTCTCTCAAGCGCCCTGTTTATTATCATTCTCAGCGCATCTTCTTGTGTAGTAGAACTTGTTATATGCAGATTCCCGCTCGACCCCTTTTTCCCTATACCTTTTTGGGAATGGCATCCGGATCTCACCTGTGAAACCGAAATCCTGAATTCATCCAGGGCTTCCCTGACAATCTTAAGGATAAGCCAGCGGGGGGTATGATTAAGGGCCTCTTTTATCTCGGGGGTATTGAGCACCTTGTCCACTGAAGGGACAAGGCGCAGGTTTTGTCCTTTTCTAACAGCATCTATCATATCGCAATAATCATGACATGAATGCCTATAGAAAGTCAACTTAATAGGACATTTTTGGGTCAGGATATTATTAACTATTCAAGCTATTAACTATCCCAGGCCGGTCTGTCATCCGGAAACACTATATCGTGTTTCCGGATAAAATATCCAAGATTACGGCGGTCAATCCCAAGGAGCTTGGCAGTCTTGCTCTTCACCCATTTACTCTTCTGAAGTGCGTTTAGAATAATAAGCCTCTCGTATATCTTTAGTTGATTCCTGAGATTGAGGTCTGCGCCTTGAAGATCGACACTGCAAACAGATTGCCTTGAAAATCTCATCTGAAGGGGCGGGATTGCATCCAGCTCGATATAATCCGTTTCGGTCATGATCATGGCATTTTCTATGACATTTCTCAGCTCTCTGACATTCCCTGGCCAATCATAGTCCATAAGATACTTAACGGCCTCTTCGGTTATCCCTTTGACCTTCTTGTTTAACTTTGTATTAAAAAACTCTACAAAATAATCTGTGAGCAATGACAAGTCTTCCTTCCTGTCCCTTAGGGGCGGCAAGAAGATAGTCACAACTCCCAGGCGGTAATAAAGGTCTTCCCTGAACATCCCTTTCTTTGTGGCATCGTTTAACACAACATTTGTAGTAGCAATGACCCTGACATCTATCTTGAGATTTCTTGCGCTTCCCACTGGCGTAATCTCCTCTTCCTGAAGCACCCGCAACAGCTTTGCCTGACCGCTTAGCGGCATGCTCCCGATTTCGTCCAACATAATCGTACCCATATTCGCCAGTTCGAAAAAGCCTTTCCGGTCTTCGAACGCACCTGTAAAAGAACCCTTTTTGTGCCCAAATAGCTCGCTTTCAAGAAGTGTCTCGCTTAAGGCAGCGCAATTGACCTTTATGAATGGAGCGCCATTCCTCAGGCTGTGCATATATATAGCGTTAGCCACAACCTCTTTGCCAGTGCCGCTTTCGCCTTGTATAAGTATAGTGGATTTGGTTTTGGCGATAAGACCTATAAGACGGCATATCTTTTTTATCTGTTCACTCTTGCCAATCAGACTATCAAACTGTTTATCGTAAGACATCTTATTATATCCCTCCCAATACCCTTATATCCAAATTTTTTCCCAAGCAATCAAGCTTTAACCGTTCGTGTATCAAAACGAGCAATTTTTATACCAGGGATAATGGCTCAGATGGTATAAACGGATATAAAAGCAGGATAAAGGACGGCAATATACCCCAAAAATCATAGCTGATAATGGTTTATGGAAAAAGATAACCCAAAATAGGCCAATCAAAAAACCAGGATTTTTTATCTTTTATTGGCATTGCAAGCGATATGCAATAGGCATATTAATATAATATTTTCTTTCATATTGTGAATTAAAATTCATAATTATCCAGTCTCTGTACTAAAAAATACTTTTTAAGGTTGCATCGTCAAATACTTATCATATGAAACTGTTGAGCTAATATATAAAAATTACAAAAAGGCAATGAATGCACAAAAGGCATGTTTTGATTTTCTCCATCAATCGTTGTAATCTATGTACGAAAACAAACAAAGGATGAAGAGAGAATTTATTTTTAGTAACAAAAACTTAACCATATAAAGGGAGGATGTATATGAAAAATGTACCAGGATGGATTTTAGCCGTAACACTTTCGGTGGCTTTCCTTTTTGCAGGTTGCGGGACAAGACCTGAGCAGGAGATAAATAATGCGCAAGGCATTATTGAGGATCTGAAAAATCAGGGGGCCTCCCTCTATTTAAATGAGGGATTCGAACAATTAAACAATGAGCTAACCGTCATTATGGCCGAGATAGAGGCACAGGACAAAAAACTCATCAGAAGCTATGTCAAGTCAAAGGAAATGCTCGCCCAGATGATGGAAAATGCGGAAAACTTAGGCCAGATACTCCAGATGATAAATGATGCACGATCAGTCATTGATGAAATATCAAAGAAGGACGCAGCCCTTTATGCGGCAAATGAGATGCGAATAATTAACGATGATTTTTCCATGGCCATAAACGAGATAAAACAGCAGTATCCCCTGCCTGATAAAAACTTCGAAAGGGCAGAGGATATGTTGGCATCGGTGAAGAATAATGCAAAAGAACTCGCGCCGGTTATATCCGGCAGGAAAGAGGAGGCGCGAAACCGCGCCCTCATTGCTCAGAAATATATGCAGGATGCGCTGGATGAGGCAAATAAAACCCTGGATATGGCCGGATCATCCCCTGAAATCGATGCTTTTGCATTGAGATTAAAGATACATGAGGATTCAGCAAACGATATACAGGGAGCAATAGATGCTGAAGAATATCTCAGCGCATTCGAAAAGGCGACCTTAATAAAAGAAAATATTATCGATATCCATGATCAGGTAAAAAAGGCAGTGCCGCAAATACAGACATTGAAGAAACCCCAATAATTCAGATACCTTATCTCGGAAGTATAAAATCGACTTTTTACGAACCTATAACAATTAGAGGGCTTCCTGTGTTTTGTTGCAGGAAGCCTTTTATGCATAATGAATGTAATTGTATCTCAATGAATGGAAAACTGGCAGTCGGCCTTGTATTCATTGCCGCAAGCATTGTGACTATCTATCTAATACTCAGACGTCCATATCTGTATTTAAGGATCGGCAAGCGCCATATCAAGCTGGAAACATATTTCATAGGAGCCCTCCTTGGCCCTGTGCTGATCATTGCCTTTGGCCTTCTCAACTACAGCCAGATCATCAAGGGGCTAAACGGCGATCGGGGATTCAGCCCTGTAGGCATCCTCGTGCTGTTCCTTTCCATGGTATTCATAAGCATATTCCTCGACATCACAGGGTTTTTCGAATATTGTGCACGGCTTGCGCTAAAATTTTCAGGAAGGGACGGAAAAAGGCTCTTCTTCGCCCTCTATATTACCGTATCGATTCTCACGATCTTTACCTCCAATGATATCATCATACTCACCTTCACGCCCTTCATTTACTATTTTACAAAGAATGCAGGCATCAATCCCACACCATACCTCATCGGGGAGTTCTTTGCCGCAAACACATGGAGCATGATGCTTTACATCGGCAATCCTACAAACATACTGCTTGCCGCGGCCTTTGGCGTGCGCTTCGACAAATACCTGCGCTGGATGTTTCTTCCCACCCTTGCGGCAGGTATGATTAACATGCTTCTCATCTACACCCTGTTCAGAAAGGATATCATGAGGCCGATCCGCGAGACAGACCAAAAAGACCCCATCTGTGCCATCACGGACAGGGCAGGCGCCCTGGTAGGGCTTAGTCTGCTTGGCGGTTGCATACTGGCCCTCGCCATTGCTCCCTATTTCATGATCGAGATGTGGTACGTGGCCCTCTTTTTCGCAATCGCACTACTCATCCTTCTCATTGTCCGTGATTCATCAGTAGCCTTGCTGCGCAGCAAACTCAAACAACAGGGATTTCATGTGGCAAATACAGTGCGCAAGATGCCCTGGGGTATTATCCCCTTCGTCCTCTCCCTTTTTATTACTGTCGAAGCTCTCAGGATATATGGTGTAAGCGGGGATATAGGAGGCTTTCTCAGGGATATGTGCGGCCATTCCGTCGCCGCATCCGTTTTCGTATATGGGATTTCATCGGCCCTTGCAGCAAACCTTCTGAACAACATACCGATGACAGTCGCCTATGTTCCGGTCATCGGGGCGCTGACTGGAAGGGCAAGGCTCGCAGCTATCCTTTCGACCACTGTGGGCTCAAACCTTGGAGCGAACATCACCCCAGTAGGAGCACTAGCAGGAATAATGTGGATGAGCATCCTCGGCAATAAGGATTTCCACATCTCATTCAAGGAATTCACGTGGTACGGCATCCTGGTCACCCCCCTCACCCTTATAGTCTGTCTTTCCGTCCTGACGGCCCTTTTTCTCCTGTTTTGATTATTATGGCGATTTTTCGGAATGAATCAATGTCTCGAAATGGATGAAACAGAAAAAGGATAGACGATTTAAAAGTGGCAACCGCACCCCCTGGCCCACCCAATGTTCATCCTGATAGTCTCTTAGTGTTAAGCAATGTCCTTGACAAAAATCGAAAAATCTGCGTATATTTATATTTGTAGAAGTAAATTCTGATGGTCTCGTAAAAAGTATTTTTAATGCTTTAAAGTCACCGATATATTAATAAAATATACACTAAATTTATAATATCATACTGA
>JAFGSM010000180.1 GCA_016934595.1 bacterium
CCTGTCCAGCTACATCAGCCAGCCTTTTTATATCAGCTTTGTGCTTTAGCGCTAACTTTATCGCCTCAATTTCTTCATTAGTACATTCAGATAAATTGGCAATAGTATCGTGGCAGACCCTCCCGTCTCTTCGATAGGAATTACGCAAGAGTACACGTTTTCTGATTTTGCCGTTTTGTGTAAATGTCTGATCATCTATAAACATTGTGACTACTATTATATGTATATATATCATATTTGTCAAGTCATGTTTTATAAATATAAAAATATTCTTGTGTCTACAATTCATTTGCCAAAAATCATATTATCTTATTGATTATTAATATGTTAACCCTATTTTGCCTTTGGAAGATCGGTTTAATCGCATAGGAATTTTCATTTTTTTCATGCGGGTTTTCGGGCAGGTTTAACAAAGTCCGCCCGAAGGGCGCTAATTTAAAGAAATTTTTTCTGAGACTCATGCCTAAGCAATTTTTGAAGTGCATAATCAATCATAACCTTACGGATCTTAATCACTATAACTTCCATTCATTTATCTGCAAGCGTGTCATTAAGAATGACACTTGTTATAATCGCCTCGATCATGAAAAATGATTCCTTATTTTGTCTTGCCCTTCGATATGACCATCCTCGCTATCAATAGAAGGTTTTCCTGAGATGGCTGTGAGAATTCGGCTGCTTACTGGCGGGCAACCCGGGATGAATGTGCCCTTTTCCTTGTGCGGGGCAGTACAGTTGCCTATGCAAAGCGTCCCGTCAGGGACATCCTCGTTTCCCTTTCCAATCGCTATGCACACATTGGAATTTGAAGGAAAATAATCGAAGATGCGATTGCCGTAATGCTTTAGGAATAAAAGCAACGTTGACTGGCATGCGCTGCAGGAATTCTTGTCGAGGATTTTTATATTGGGAAATTCGATTTTGAGATTGTCAGGGGGCGGTTCAAACGGGGAGATCCAATCGTGCCAGTTATCCGGTTTTACCATAATACTATCAATGTCTGTCACACCATAGCCCCGCTCTGATCCGATACGTAAATGAGGGATATCTTTTGCATGGGTGCCCATCAATTCACATGATATCGAATCAGCCGCAAAGGGATCGGCGCTCACGACAATTACATCAAAAGGTTTGGCCTTTCCTGCGCTGGGCCCCATCCCTTCCATGCCTATTGTGCCGTCGATTATCGAAAGATGAGGCCGCAGTATTGATGACATGTCGGCGATGGCGATATCGATGGGTTTTTCGCATCTGCCTTTTACTGGGGGCAACATATGAAGATCAACCTTGCTTCTCCGCCAGAGGCAGCCCTTCATATTTTTGACGGAAAGTGTGACGCCTGTATGCATGTGCATCTTCATGACAGGAATGGATATGACAAGATCGTATTCCAGAACTTCAAGGCAGACCTTGATAGAGTCGATTGCAATGCCTCCAGGGATCGGGGCTTCGATGTAGCGCCTTGCATCCATATCTATTAAGGGGCAATCCCTTTCACGTGCTATGGATGCGATGCCAATGGCATCAAAGGCATCCATTGTCTTTACTCCCATTATCGGGCTTTCCCCAATGGCAACCTCTGCCCCTGCCTTTCTGAATATGTCGATTGCAGCCGCTATGACCTGAGGGTGGGTTGTAATGCCGCTTCCAGGAGGAGCGACCCTGCCTGCATTAGGTTTAAGCAGTACACGCTTTCCTTGCACAGGCGAAAGATCCATCTGAGTCAGCGCTGCGCATGTATTAAAATATGGCCCATTTCGGGCGGTTACGTAAACAATCGGCAGTTTTGATATCATTTTAAAAGGGCTGTCGGATAGACGGATCGGTTTCATATAATTAGATTAATTATCTTACATCTCTACTTTTGCACTTTTTGTATAACCTTATGAAAACATTGACAAATTATATTGTTTTGTTTGACCAGATATCTTATTGAAAAATAAAACTTATTTGAAAAAAGTGCAAAAGTAGAGTTATATTTGTTATATTTCTATTTTTGGTTCTTCGTTTTGAAGCAGGGCTGCATGATGTTTTGTGTCGGTATTTTCATCCGAAAATCCCTTCTGTGTATTTTCATGATTCTTTATGAATCGAAGATCCATGAGCGTTTCGGTAGATGGTTCCGGCAGAGTTAACTCTGTCAGGATTGCCCCGATTACAGCCAGAAATGTAAAGATGAAGATGCGCCATGCCCCGCTTATTGCAAGGTTTCCATATCCGATTGGATAGAACATGGCCAGTATTGAAGATAGTGCCGTGTAAAAGAAACCAGCAAGACAGCCGCTTATGGCCGCACCAATGATCCTTTTCCCAATGGCTGATCCGCCTGAGAAAAGGGTCGCGGCTGAGCCGCAAAACAGGGATACAGGCGCTGCGATCCACCATATCTGTTTCAAGCCAGGCAGCGCCCCGAAGTTTTTAAAATAAAAGAAATCCACAAAGCCCAATATGCCTGCCGCAACAACTGAGCATGGCACAATGTGCCAGTATCGGGGCCGCATCAGGGTCCTTATTTCTGTCCGTTTCCTCATCCTGCGCCTTATTGTCAGAGGCCAGTTATAGAAGACGGAAAACACCCCGTGCTCAAGCAGCGCCCCCCTTTCGCCAAATACCGGGACAATATGAACCGCTTCGGTTGCCCAATGTCCGGCCATGAATCGTGCAAGGGCTGGGTATCTGTAAGTCATTTGTATGGGAAATGCCAGATAACCTATATATTTGAAGAATCCTAGAAATATGGCGATATTGTAATCCCTGAAATTTCGGTCTTTGATAACCAGATAGAGCACATAAATGCCCCTTACAAGAGAACCTGGTGAAATCGGTACAACCTGAAACAGCGCTATGATGCCAATGCCTATGCCCCATGCCTGTCCCCTGGGCATCTCAGGGTGCATAAGAACAAAGATGATCGCGACAGTCACAGAAACCATCTGTGTGACAGGCAGTGTGCATAGATGTACAGCAAGGCTTTTGAGGTATTTTTGTATGAATGGCTCGTTTATATGGGAAAGAATGACGTCCGCATCCTCATCATTTAGCAGGTGCTTTTTTTTCCCGTCCGTCACCATTTCGCTGAGCCATTGTTCCCTCAGATCAGCTTTAAAGTATAACTGAATAGGGCGTATAGCAAGATATACAAAAAGTCCTTTTGCATACTTCCAGTCTGTAAGAGCCCTGTGCAATCCCGCTGGCAGTATAGACAATGGAAGGTGGCATAAAAACCGCCAAAAATCTTTTATTGCCTTTATTGTATGTCTATCATCTATGCGTCCCGACCTGTGCCAGTCTATAAGCATCTCTGAGGCCTTGGCCCTTGTAGCCCTTTTCAGATAATCCCAGCTTGTGAGCATAGCGAAGTAATGCCTTCGCCAATCCGAATGTGCCCAGATTTTTTTTAAAAAACTGCCCAGGAAGGGTATGATCCCTGTTATAAAAAAAAGCAGCGAAAGGGGCTTGTTGTTTTGCAGTTTCTCCTTATAGCGATCATCGATGAAATTTCGTATCCGCCATCCTGTTATAGAGCTGTTTATAATCGTTGACCACAAACGTCTGGAGTAAAGAAGGCGTATATGGTTATGCGTTATATCAGGCAAGGAGTCTCTGTAAAGCCGTTCGGATTCTTTTAATTCCGCCAGTTCTGGCTGCATGTCGTCGAAATCATTTTTATGGTTATCCACAAATTTTTCGAGCCTTCCGGTATCGCCCCTGTCAAACTGCACAAGGCTTCCCCGCATAAATCCGCTTGCTATCAGTTTGAAATCCCCAGGGCTCATAGGAAGGAGAGGCAGAAGGGCAAGACCTGCCCTGAAGTCGACGGCGGTCAGCCCGTCACAACAGACTGGTTCTATGTCTTCACGTTTCAGGCAGTTTGGCTGGCTTTTGCAAGTAGACCACTCATACTGCCTGGCAAACTCGGGGCATCCCATTTCATGAAGCAGGCAGACAAATCTGTTCATAAAATCCCGCTTTGCCCTGTATTCGGGTGAGCCGAGACTGGATATATCAACATCCTTCCCTTTTTTCCATTGCCTTAGCAAATCCATCCTGTCATCAGCCTCAAGAATCCATGTCCGGCCCTCTATCCACTCCCTCAATTCGCCGCAACTTCCAATAGTATTGTCTATAAAAGTTCCATAGATATCCACCACAGTCCGTTCATCTCCGAACCTGATCTTTGCCCCTCTACGGATAAATTTTTGCCAAAGGGATCCTGCCCTTATTGCCTCGGGATTTACCTGGAGTTGAAATGGCCCCTGAAAGCCGATCCAGTAAAGCATATTCCTGAAAAGCACTGAAAATGTGGATGGAGGGATAAGTATCTTAATCGCATAGACCCCGTCCTTATTCAGGCCTTCTATAGACCCTGATTCAGGCTTGATATCCAGCAGCTTTACCCTGTATACCTGACCGGCAAAACCTCCGCCCACAAACTTTTCAACGATAAGACGGACCTGCGACTTCCTTGACTTTGGCATCCCTGTGACATCATAGACCAGTTCATCGCCTGCGTCATAACGTTTCACATGAATCGGCCTGTGCAATGCCGATTTTCGGAATTCCTCTTCCAGCATTTTACAAATATTAACAGAGTATTCCTTTGCCATCGATCTTCATCCTTTATTGTGATTTATTGGTCATGATTTTTTAGTATGGATAGAAAACAAAAAAAAGCAAAGATAAAACGGCGAATATCCACATGCCAAGATGGACTTCCCTTGCCCTTGAATCGATTATTTTAAAGAGGGGATACAGCACAAAACCGGCAGTCATGCCAATCCCGATGTTGAAAGTGAAGCTCATCAGCACAAGCACGGCAAAGGCAGGGACAGTCTCCGTATAGTCCTTGAAGTCTATCTTTGTTATCGCCTCCAGCATAAGCAACCCTACGATTACAAGAACAGGCGCATAGGCAGCCGCAGGTATAGCGGTGAAAAGGGGCGCAAAAAATAAGGATAGCAAGAACAGTATGGCTACTGTCACGGCCGTTAGACCTGTCCTTCCGCCTGCTTCTACCCCAGCGGCAGATTCGATATATGTGCCTGTGGTTGTAGTGCCTGCCAGGGCGCCTACAACAGTTGCCAAGGCGTCACAAAGCATTGCCCTTTGTATATCCGGAAGGTTTCCGTTTTTGTCAAGCATCCCTGACCTTGCAGACACACCGATAAGGGTGGCGATTGTATCTACAAAATCCATTACAAAGACGACAAGAATAACAGCAAAGAATTTCCACGATAGTGCGGATTTGAGATCTATTTTAAACAATAATGGCCTAATGCTGGGGGGTAGGCTGACTATCTTGTGGGGCAGGGGAGCGGCCTTCATGATAAAGGCTATGGCGCTTGTGGCCAGGATGCCGATAAGGATTGAGCCTTTGACCTTTTTTGTCAGTAAAGCCGCTGTTATAATGAACCCAAAAACAGCTATTAAAACAGGTTTTGAGTTGATCATTCCTACGTGCAGGGGCGCGTCCGGAACCCCCGCCGATACAATCCCCATCTTTATAAGGCCGATCAGGGTCAGAAATAATCCAATACCCGCGGCAAAACTATATTTTAATGAGGAAGGGATGGCCTTTGCCATCCAAGCCTTTAGCCCGCTTAAGGTGAGGATTGTGAAAAGGGCGCCGCCCAGAAACACTGCCCCGAGCGCCGCCTCCCATGTATAACCCAGGACTTTTACCACTGTAAAGGCGATAAATGCATTCTCTCCCATATATGGGGCTATCGCGAAAGGACGATTGGCGTATAGTCCCATCATAAGGGTGCCGAAGGCGGTGGCAATTATGGTTGCCACCATGGATGGGCCTTTGGGGATGCCGGCCGCTTCCAGGATGGCAGGATTTACTATGATAATATAGGCCATGGTTAAAAAAGTGGTAACGCCTGCCATAATCTCCGTCTTTGTATTGGCATTGTTTTGCTCCAAGTTAAAAATTCTGTCCATCAATGCATACATCTTTGCCCCTCCCTGGATATGATTAATGCCCCTTACATATATTCGTAATCCAATTGCATTTGATTATTATCATTCACCTTCAAAGGCGACAAGACTAAATACATTAAATCCTGCTTCCATTAATCTTCTCTTGCCGCCGATATCTATCAAATCGACTATAAAGCTGCACTCCACAACATTGCCTCCTAATTTGGTGATCAGATTGCAAGCAGCCAATGCGGTTCCTCCTGTCGCAATCAAATCGTCAACCAGTAAAACCTGGTCGCCTTTTTTTATTGCGTCAGTGTGGATTTCGATTTTGTCTTTTCCGTATTCGAGCTCATATTCTTCGGAAATAGTTTGAGCAGGCAGCTTGCCGGGTTTTCTTATTGGCACAAAACCTACGTTTAATCTATGGGCAAGCACTGCGCCGGTTATAAACCCCCTGCTTTCTATACCAACGACAATATCAATTTTCATCTCTTTATAACGTTCAACGAATATATCTATTGTATGGTTAAATCCTTCGCTATCTTTTAACAGCGTTGTAATGTCCCTGAACATGATTCCCTGTCTTGGCCAATGAGGCACAGTCCTTATTTTTTCTTTGATTATATTCTGCATTTTATTTCCACCTTTTTAGTTACATGAGTTAATAGATTTGTAACCTTTTCAATATTTTGTGTAAAAATCTTAAGTATCTCATCCCATGACACAGGCTCTTCATCCTCTTTCCAGCAGTCATAATCTGTGCACATAGCTATGGCGGCATAGGGTATGCCTATTTCATTCGCAAGTATTGCCTCAGGGGCGATACTCATGTTGATTACATCCGCACCCCATATCCTGAACATCTTGCTTTCTGCTTTGGTGGAAAATCTTGGCCCTTCAATAGTTATTACAGTCCCTTTATCATGATGTTTAAGATTTAATTCCCTGCAGGCATCGGTCAATATCTTTCTTAGTTCTTTTGAAAAGGGATCTGCCATAGGGGTATGCCTTGCCTTTTCCGGCTCGAATTCTTCATGAAAGGTCACCTTTCTATGCCTTGTAAAATCAATAAATTGGTCAAGTATAACCAGGTCTCCCCTTTTTATCTCCTCCCTTAATGAACCACATGCCGTTGTAGCAAGTATATGAGTGCATCCTATTTTTTTCAGGGCGCAAATGTTCGCCCTGAAATTTACCTGTGTGGGAGGTATCGTGTGTTTCCTTCCATGTCTTGCTATCAGGGCTATGTCAACGCCATCTATTTTGCCCTCTTTTATCAGTGAAGAAGGCATTCCATAAGGGGTTTCTATCCCAGTCTCTCTGGGATTTGTTAATATCCTCGGATCATCTAAACCTGATCCGCCTATAATGCCAATCTTTACCATTTTATATCTCCTTCATCCGAAAATCCTGGATTCCGGCTTTCGCCGGAATGACAGAAAAGGTTATTTTCATTCCCCTTTGTGAATCGAAGATTCATGTGTGCTTCACTACTCGATTAACGATCTGTTTGTATTCTCATAATATGTTATCGGGTGGTTTATAAGTGATTTTCGTCTTGAATGCCGCTATGATATACCAAAATGCATGAATCATGCAAGACTGCATCAATTCTCATTTTTGCACTTTTTATCACAGCACATAATATATTTTCTGCCTAAATATATGATATATGCCATAGAAATTGGTCAAAATGAGAATTGATGGCAAGACTGGATTGATTACAGACTATAGTTTTTCAGATAATTAATTAAAATTTCATTTGCGAGGGCGGCCAATGTATGTTTGGCCATGGCGTTTATAGTGAATCCCTGCATAGATTATTAGTGATTCTATAGGAGGGAATATTACATGAGTACTGTCATCGAATGATTTTTGCATCACGAAGGAAGGATTCCAAGTCTTTCCAGAATGATTCCCAGTTTGGCGGGCAGTCATTATGTCCGGAGCTGCATGTTATTATCTTGCCCTGTTTTGCTGCATGGAAAAGGGCAAGGCCGTGATTATAAGGGACTATGGCGTCATTTTTCCCATGGAATATAATGACCGGGCATGAATAACTGGTCACAACAGAAAGGTTATCAAATGGATTCCGGATGATAAATCCTGGAATAAGAAAACGCGGCGCGAAAGCCCTGACGCTTGTAAAAGTAGACATAAGTATTAGGGCCGCTGAAGGCCTTTTTGCCGCAAGCGCACATGCTGCCCCACCGCCAATGGAACGTCCCATAATAACGATTCTGGATCTGTCAGTCCCTTCTCTCGCTGTAATCGTATCGTAGGCTGAAACAAAGGTCTCTTCGATGCTTTTTTGGGATGGCCTTCCTTGTGAGCGGCCATAACCCGGATATTCCACAAGCAAAAGGCCCATGCCCAATGATGTGAATCGTCCGAGTGTCTGAGGCCAATAATCGATTAACTCAGCGTTGCCATGCGCGAATATTACCGCAGGTGCAGGCATTGTTTCATGTTTAATGGCTGGGGGGAGAAACCATGCCTCAACCTTTCCAAAGCTTGTGTCTAACCAGATTTTCTCAAGGCCAGGGATGTCATGTGTTATGTTTGGGATGCCTTTTGTTTGTTTGATGGGAAAAAGGATATCTCCCTGAAGCAGGAAGAGGCCGCAAACATAAATAACATAGATGAGAATTAAACCTGTAGCGATCCTTATCAGTAAATGCATTTATTAAAATAAATAATAAATAATAAATAATATA
>JAFGSM010000181.1 GCA_016934595.1 bacterium
CAAAGATTTATGGCAGCCCCTGTCAATCGTACCCTATCGGTAAACAAGGTGACAGAAGAGATTCGTCTTATTGGAACTTGTTTTATCAATTTTTTATCCTTTGACACGACAAGGCTTTCGCCAGATTTATATAAGGCTACTCCATGCGTTGTAATAGCAAGATCAATAGCATTGGTTATGAAAGATCTTAAGTCATTCATTACAAAACACCTCATAAAAGAAATAGGTGACACCAGATTTTCCATTGGGCTTCCAAAAACTATGAAACGACGTCATGTTCGCTCCTTCCTAAAAAATACCCCCAGGAAAGAAAACCCCTGATATATATCAAAGACATATGTCTTCTCATTATTTATGGTCAAACCGTAATCCTTTTTGAGCACGCTCTTCATATAGTTAAGAATATTCTTTGCTTTATGTTTGGAATTGGTCAATAAAAGAAGGTCGTCGCAATACCGGAAATAGTGTTGTTTCTTGCTAATTTGTTTATCAAAATGAGTCAGATAGATATTGGACAGAAGAGGGGAAAGGCAAGATCCCTGAAGGATGCCCTTTCGTTTGTCTCCCTGTTTAATCAATATCTGCAAAAGCTTAATAGTCCTTTTGCAAGGGATATATTGCTTCAACACAAAAATGAGCCTTTTATGGGGGATCGAGTCAAAAAAATCTTTTATGTCGGCCTTAATTCCAACAGGGTAGGTATTTATAAGTTGAAGCGCCCTTTTTTGTGCCTCTTGCACAGATCCGTTTAATCTGAAAGCATAGCAGGAGTCGGATAATATTTTTTCAAGCCCTGGCCTTATAACATTAAATACCGCCCTTTGCACAATACGATCTTTGAAAGTTATTAAAGCAATTTTTCTTTTTTTGGGATAAAGTCTAAAATATTTCACAGATGAGGTTTTATATAAACCTTTTTGTAACTCTTGGGCTAAAATCCTTATCTTCCGATCATATTCATTTTTAAAAACAGCGATGTCTTTGTTGTCCCTGTTTTGGGCAGGTGTATTTTTATACTCCTGTTTAAAGGCTACCTCCAAATTTCTGAGAGATGCTATCTCATCCATAAGATCTTTGGAGTTTCGGCATCTCTTTTCCGCTGTTATCATTTTATCTTTATTGCCATACCTTTTATCTTCCTTAGAGTATAATGCTTTAATCTTTCTGACGAGATTCATACAATTATTAACCTCTTATCTCTGAGGAGATCCCCTTCCCTGTTTGCTTCTATCTTATTTTTACAATCCTGGCATAGATGATAATAGCGTACCGAATCCTCTGAGTTTTTTATCAACTTTTTGATTTTCCACTGAAGGTCTTTTAGGTCTTTTCCATTGATCCCGCATTCAAATACACTTAGTTGCACGGGCTCCCCATAGCCCAAAAGCAGTTTGCGTAACCGGTTGCGCCTTTTATTGTCTGTTATGTCGTATGTAATCACAATAAACATAATATTGAGCAATCTGTTATTTAACGCTATAACCGGTTAGCCGCTCAAAAAACATTTTTAGGTGACTGATGAGCAAGAAGACATTCTAAGGAGGCCTAGGCATAATCAATATTTGCGCAGCATATCCGTCTCTTTTTTCATCTTCTTCCTATTGTATATCTTACTGCTGGGTTTCACCCTGTTCGATGGGTTTATAGACCATGTCCTGCGTATTTTTTTCAGCAGTTTCATTTTATCAATCTTGTAATCTTTCATAATGCTCACCAATTTAAGGGACTCTCCCTTCCTCATAGACCCTGGACTGTTCAGAGCCGATGATTACAGCCCAGTTGTAATGACCAATCTCGGCTCCGGAAAACCATCTGCCCCGGGGAATTCTCCCCACTTCGATCTTCAGGAGTTCTGAGTTGCCCTCTTTCAACCAGCCGTAACCCCAGATAAATTTCCATCGTTCAACCATCAATCGCTGCCTGCCAGGCGGAAAATTAAACTCTCTGATATTGCCGAAATAGAAATCGGCCTGGCCCGTGAAATTGTCACCTTCGGTACCAATCAGTATTTCTTTTTGGCCTGCCTCATTTAGCCACCAAACTCTGATACCCAAAGGATAGGCTTCATTTTTAATGTATCCTTTTGTCAGATCTGGCAATAGATAAGACGCCTCTTTCATATTAGGGTCAAACTCCGTTTTTCCGTTAGGATCAGCATGAATTTCCCTGATAACCACCCTGGGAATTTCTGGTGTCTCTATTTGTACCGGTTGTTGATGGATGCATCCGCAAAAAAATATAATGAAATTAATAAGAAACAGCCCTGTTAAAATTTTCAGGATGTAAGCCTTTCCCTCAAATTCGTTAACTTTGCACATTTTACGTTCTCCTTTCATGGAAGGCCCAAAAAATCCTTTAAAGCATGTGCAGGATAAAAAGTCCTGTTAATCCTAAATTGCCTTTGTTCGTAAGGATTGACGTGACGCAATTTGACAATTCGATCCGCGAAAATCTTCCTGGCCCCTGATTGGTAATTATTGTTAAAGGCATATCCGGTTGTGGAAAACCGGATCGTTTCCGTCTCAACCACCCAACCCCGCATATTCTTATGAAAAACCAGCAGGGTATAATCGGCAGGCGCAACCGAAAGCAGAATAGGGATTGTATGAACAAAATAATCTACAGGGGGCGGGTTAATCACAAAGGATTTGACCGGTGACAAAGGGAAAGTTAGTTTGCCTCTGTCCGAGGGATGGGGAATAAACAGTTCCTCTTCCCTGAACCGGCCCTCAAAAATATAACATTCAGCCCAAACCCCGGGGCTGGAGTTTATTGCCAGAACCAAACCCGGCTGAGGAGAAGGTACCGGAACACCATTTCCGTTTATCACTTTCATAATCCCTGCGCAACCAAACATCCAAAAGGCCGTCAATAACAATAGGCAAATCTTCCTCATATCCCTTAATCCTCTGTTTTTACAGTTACCATGAAAATACATTACCCCCCTTTCGCAGGCATCATCAAAATCCAGATTTTGGATTATTCCCTACGTTAACATTTCAAGGGATTCCAACGGGATCGATTTTATTTCCTCAACCGCCCTTGCCTGAAGCCCCTTTCGTGTTATTACAGGGATGAAGGACACCTCCATGCCCTCCCGCACCGGACAAAAATTGCACCACTCCTTTAAGAAAAAAATGCCCTTGCGGCTACGGCTGATAAAGCCATAGCCTTCGGCTGGCAGGTATCTTTCAATCACACCCTTTTTACAAAAGGAACGATACGCCCTCAGTTTAAAATCACCTTCCTCGATCAGGTAATAATCCTGGTCATCCATCTTTCTATTGAGTTTTTTCCAGATGTTTTTCAACCAGGAGTCGGAATTTGTCTCTGGGATGCATATAGGTTTGGCTTCCACAGGTTTCCCATCTATGGCAATCCAAAACATCTGCTTTGTGCAGTCCATATGCACCGGAACATCAAAACTGATAAGCTCCTCTTTTGTGACAGGGTCCCTTAGTAAGATACCCACTCGCGCTACCCTGATTCCTTTTTTGACGATAGCCTCTATCTTTTTTTCGTTATCCGGTTCAAGGCCATAGGCGTGCGTGAATGTCCCAAGATTTTTCATGGTTGCATTGACATTAATCTCCATTTTTTCCTCCTTTTGGTTTAATATTGACTGCCTGGTTACGTCCATCCTCAAGGTAGCACACCTCAAATTCCACCCGCATACCCAAGAACGGGGTAAAACCATAGGCAAGGTTATTAAAATGAAAAAAAAAGTTCTTCTTTCCACCGCTGATAAATCCATAATTGCCATTAAGGGATAGTATTGTGCCTTCATTAAGCACCCTCACACTGGAGCATACACAGCAGATATATTCCTTCCCCAGGGCGCTTTCGCCAAATTGAATCATCAATGGATTAAGATTCTGATCCTGATGATTTTTGCAGAATAATCGAGCCATATATTATTCCTCCTCATGCCTGTTTTTTCAGGCTGTCTTAAGGTTGTAACCGTATATCCCCGATACAAAAACCTTTTATCGCCCTTACAATATTAGTCCGTTCCATACCGAATATAGTGACAGGATATTCTGGGTACACATCTTGTGTAGAAACCCATCATTCCAACATCCGATCCTCAGAATCTATCTCCGCATTTGTGAGCCTTTTCTGATGCTTTAGAATCCATCTGTTTTTTGCTTCAGCAAGGAGTTGGGCAAGGGATTCTCTGGACTGATATGCCTTTTCAATCGCCTCAATAAGCGCACCACCATCTTTCAGATCCTGTGCTTCCTGAAGCCAAGAGGTCGCCTGTTCGACATCCTGAGCATTGCAGTAGTCAGTCAGATAACAGATTCCCCCTTCGAATTCTTTGCACTCAAGGATGAGACCCTCCAGCTTATGGCACAGGACCTCTTTTGTGTTAAGACATTTTAGTTTAAGGTTCTCCGCCTCTTCAGCCAGGGCATCTGCCCTGTCCATTTCCTGATTGGTAATTGAGACAGGGTTTTTAGCCTTGAGTGCATCGATATGGGTCTTCCACGCAGCCACACTGTTTTGGAATGCCTGCCTGATCTGTGGATAATCAAGATATGCCTGATGTGCATCTCCAAGATCGATCACTTGAACATCATTATCTTCTAATACATAAGTCTCATATAAATTTTCCATGGTGTCATTCCTCCTTAACAAAATGTTATTGAATGGCATTGAGCCGTATGAATGTTGAATGATAAAATTATCCATCCTTTTTTTGCATGTTCTTACATTCACTTTCAGTCGATCAAAGGCTATACATCGATGCCTTCCAACGTCTTTATATGTTCCGAGTGACGCTCCAGCCTTCTTCCTATCAATCTTAATCGTTCCTTCTTTCTCTCCATTCGTATCATGATGAAAAAGACAGAAAGTATGCCTATTGCAATCCAGAGAATAGACTGCTGTTGCAGAGAGACAATCTTTCTTTGCCTGGCGACTGACGCCCTTTCCTTTTCGGTGGCCTCTCTTAAGTGAGTGTGGTTATTATCAAGCCTGCTCAACTCCCTATCAATCTCAAAGCATCTTATCGCCTCCTCAGCCAATTCCCTTGCCCTGACATAGTTGCCAAAACCATAGCTTGCCCCCTGCGCCGATTCCTTGGCCATCAAAAGAAGCTTCCGCCCCTGCTGAAATATGTGAGATTCATTGCCTGTGTTGGCGCCTGTAAAATTTTCCGCTTTCAGGATGGCCTCAAATGCGATTTTTTTGATATTCTCATATCGATTAAGCCTCTCTATAGCAAGATCTGTCAGATAGACGCCCGCCGGGACAATTAGCCTTTCTCCAACCACTAATCTATCCGGCGTTGAGAGCATTCCACTCTTCGTATCGTTAAATGCATGATCCCTGTTAACGTTAAAAACCCTCAGCCAATCAGCCCCAAAAAGCCCCAGGTATGAATCCCCGGGTTCAACATAGATTACACATTCATAATCCAGCCGATCCCCATAAGCCCTATTAAAAAGAAGGGGGGAGACAGCCAGGATGATAAAAAGGATAAAGAAATATTTCCTGCATCTCATGATATCCTCCTCTTTAAAATGCCTTGGGCATAAAGGACACAGGAATTTCTGTCTTATTGAAACTATTCCCGCCATTTCGATCCCTTTCCGTCATTTTATTAAATGAGGGATTTACTGGGTGATTTGCGTTAAAACTTCTCCTGGCACCTATTCGCTGCATAACATGCTCAATGGATATTCTGGCCTGCGCCTGGATAGCAGGGGACTCGAATCCGTTGATGAGTTTCTCCAAAGCGTTGATCTCAGTGTAATCATTGCCCAGCCTTCCGGTAGATACCACCGCCGCCCTCCGCACGGATTCATCAGAATCGAGAAGGCCCCTCAATACAGCATTGATGCACCTTGGAATTCCGAGGGTGCCCAGATGATAGTAGGCGCGGCGGCGTTTTTCCGGGTCAGAATTGTAGGTGCACTTGATAAATGCATCCATAGCCTTCTCCGGCGCCAGAATTCCTAAACTCCTCACCGCCTCCTGCTGGAGCTTCGGATCTTTTGCCTCATAAGCCGCCATAAAGAGGATATGCATCACCTCCTGGTCATTCCGGATATACCTCATCTGATATGCGGCCTTGTACTGCCTTTCAGGATGATTTGCATCATAGATATCATTCTTGATTTGCTGGATATTCATCGGATTTACTCCTTTCCTGTTTGAATCGTTTTTTATAAAGCATGAACCTGCAGGCCACACGGGCTGATATTGAGCATCAATGCCCTCATATGGGCATATTTGCCCAGTACATTTTCAATCAATATGTAGAGTTCCTTTCCATTCTGTCTATCAGGGCTTGCAAAGTCCTCCTTGGTGATGACGAGATAGATAAAGCGGGACACAACATCCATGGCGCAGACCTTTGCGATGGTCGCCTTTATCCGGTCGCTCCTCAGGCTTACCTGCACCCCTACAACTTGCTCCCTCATCTTCAAGGCAAAATCGATCTTATAGTTATGGTCATAATCCCCACTTGTTTTGATATCAACGCCCGCCATCCTGAGGGATGTTACTACGTTATCTTCAATCACCTTCCCAAACCGCTGCCTTGCTTGATTCCTTTGCATCAAAGCCTCCGATTGAATTTTTTATTGATGTGGGATGTCAACAAATTTGGTTTTGCTTTCTTGCCCTTCTAAAGGAATATGTCGAAATTGAATCAAATAGGTGACATTACTTTGAAGATAGCATCAAACTTTTATTCTTTGTGGCAACCCATGTGGTTATAAGCGTTTGCTCAGAAAATAAATTTTCTTGATCGTTTCTGACTTTTTATGTCATGGTTGTTTATCTTAATTATTATTCCAAACCTCATCATGTTCTTGTCATTCAATAAAAATTTTGATAAGTTATTTA
>JAFGSM010000182.1 GCA_016934595.1 bacterium
CATGGGTATAATAATTTACTTTAAAAAAAGGGATAATTAGTTTGATAAAAGAGATATTTAAAGATGGAAACTCTATCATTCACCACCTTGATCCAAGGATCAAGATACTTGCGGCCTCTTTTTTCTCAATAGTTGTGGCAATAAGCTCCTCATGGGGGCTTCTTTTAATGGCCTTTTTGTTTTGTGTCATTGTTATTGCGCTTGCAAGATTAAACATGAAAAGCTTCATTTTAAGGCTTATTATAGTGAATGGCTTCGTCTTTTTCCTTTGGCTGTTTCTTCCTTTTACGTATCCCGGCCGACCGTTTTTTTCCATTGGACCCCTTACCGCCTCATGGGAAGGTATTCTTTATTCGCTTGTTATCACTGCAAAATCGAATATTATCATAATAGCCTGCATAGGCCTTCTTTCCACTTCCTCTGTCTTTTCTCTGGTCCATGCCTTGAGTCACCTCCACGTGCCTGATAAACTGATACAGATATTATTTTTTAATTATAGATACATACATGTGCTTCATTTGGAATATATAAACATGATAAAAACGCTCAAGGTTCGTTGTTTTAAACCCCGCACCAGCCTCCTGACATATAAAACCTTCGCCAACCTTGTTGCCATGCTGCTTCTAAAAAGCTATGATAGGGCCGAAAGGGTTTATAAGGCTATGCTATGCAGGGGTTTCAAGGGCAAATATTATGTTCTTGACCATTTTAGATTAACTCGAAAAGATATTGTTATTGGCTCAACGATGTTTTTGTTTATCCTGGGGATGATATTATGCGAATTTATACCGATTTGCCTTTGATCCGCTTACACGGAGTATGCTTTTCCTATCCTGAACGTCTTCCTGTTCTTAAAAATATCGACTTCGAATTTCATAAAGGGGACAGGATCGGATTGGTTGGCTCAAACGGAAGCGGAAAGACTACATTGCTTCATATCATAATGGGTCTGATCATTCCTCAGTCTGGTAGAATAGAAATCTTTGGAAAATTAAGGGAGGAAGACAGGGACTTCCGCGAGGTCAGAGAAAAAATCGGAATCCTTTTTCAGGACCCTGACGACCAGCTTTTCAGTCCCACAGTTGCCGAAGATGTTGCCTTTGGCCCGCTGAACCTTGGAAAAACGAAAGAAGAGGCGCTGGTTATAGTGCACGATACATTGAAACTTTTGGGGCTTTCGGGATTTGAGGAAAGGATAACATACCAGCTCTCAGGGGGAGAAAAAAAACTGGTCTCACTTGCGACAGTGCTGGCAATGAAACCGGATATACTTTTATTGGACGAGCCCGTTGCTGGCCTTGATGATAATACAAAGGTCAGAATAATGGAATTTTTAAAATCACCCGACCTTTCTTTTGTCATAGTTTCACATGACAAAGAGATCCTTCACTATACAACAAAAGTCCTTTATCAAATCGATGACGGCGTCATTAAAAGGATAGAATCCTTATCCGAATACGAATATAATTCACGAAAAATCAAGAGTAAAGAAATCAAACGGGCTGTTGATTTGGCTGCCCTTTGATAGTAACCCCCATGACCTTACAGTCGCAACGAAGCATGAAAATGAATAAAAACAAAGTATTGTTCGATCCTTTTCATATAAATTTATTTAGATAGCAATTTATTAATTTATATAGATACACCTGCCTCGTGTATTACCTCAACGTGATCGAGGTAATATGACAATCTTTCCAACCCTTCCCGAATTTTTATCTCGTCATTATCCTTTGCCGCATTTTCAATATACCTTCCTATATCTGTAATAGCTTCAAAGCCAAGCCCCCCTCCGGCTCCCTTCATCATGTGGCCTATCTTTTTTATAGTCTCATAATCGCATGTTTCAATCGCCTTTTGCAATATATCTAAATTGATGCGTATATCTTTAAGAAATTCCGGCACAAGGTCAGCCAGTTCAGGATCCACATATACGATGATTTTTCTGCCTATGACGCATTGATCTGCAAACGCTTGCGCCTGTAAGGATTCCCCTTCTTCTGCAATGCTATCCTCTCTTATATTGGAATCTTCATTACTGTATCCTTCTTTAAATCCTTCTTTATAAGATGTATGTTTAAGGATTGCCTCCAGCAGCTTCTCCTTCTTTATCGGCTTGCTTAGATGAGCGTCAGCTCCCGCATCGAGGCTCTTTTGGATTTCATCCTTTGTAGCATATGCCGTAATTGCGATCACAGGGGTTGGCTTAAGCCCTTTTTCGGCCTCCCATTTTTTGATTTCCCTGGTTGCTATATAGCCATCTACAAAAGGCATTTGCATATCCATAAGCACTATGTCATATCTTTCTTGTTTGAATTTATCGATGGCAGTCGCTCCATTTTCAGCGATATCTATATGATAAGGATATTTTTTAAGCAATGATTGTATAATAAGCCTGCTATTTTTATAGTCCTCCGCCAATAAGATCCTGAGAGGCGGAAGATATTTGAAGGAATCGGCCTTTTTCTTTCTCTGGGGTTTATCGTAAGACGTCACCGTCCTTCCAATGACCAAAGAGATCTTGTTAGCCAGATCGGACTGTTTGACAGGTTTGACAATATAATTCTTGATACCCATATCCTGACACTTTTCTATATCCCTTGCCTTTTGGTTATCACAAGGCAACATCATAATAATTTTATCTAAAAAGGCCAGTTCATTTCCGAGTTGTTCTGCCATCTCAAAACCGTTCATTCCTGGCATGTTTGAATCTATCAAAGCCAACTGATATGACTGCGATATTTCCCTTGCCCTTCTCAACTCTGAAAGCCCGTGTTCCCCGTTTTTTGCTTCTGTAACCAACGCCCCCCATCCATTCATGGCCTCTTTCAGAATCATACGGTTTGCAGCATTATCATCTATCACGATCACCTTCATGCCATTCAAATCCAATTGAGGTTTCATGGTTTTTTTGTTACGACCTGCGTCTTTGAGTTTTACAGTAAAGTAAAATGCGCTCCCCTCCCCTACTTTGCTATCGACCCAGATTTTTCCATCCATCAGTTCAACCAGACGTTTTGATATTGTAAGACCAAGCCCTGTTCCTCCGAACTTTCTGGTAGTCGATAGATCGGCCTGTGCAAAGCTTTCAAAAATCCTCTCTGCCTTTTCAGCAGGTATGCCTATTCCTGTGTCTCTTACTGAAAATAAAAGCCGGATTTCCTTGTCAATTTTATCTTTCTGGTCTTTATCCTCAACTGCATGAGCTGCGCCTTCAGCCCCTTTAACCGGCTTATTGCTGTGTCTTTTAACATCAAAAAAGACCTCCCCCTTTTCTGTAAACTTGATTGCATTTGATATCAGGTTGACGATAATCTGCTGCAGACGAACAGAGTCGCCAATCAATTCACGCAGGACATCAGGCGCGACATGACAAACCAGCTCAAGCCCCTTTTCATGCGCTCCCATCGCCATCATTTCGCATATCCTTTCAACAAGCTCCATGATATCGAAACATGTTTCCTCAAGTTCAAGGCGTCCTGCCTCCACCTTGGAAATATCAAGTATATCGTTTATGATGCTCAACAGGTGCTCGCCTGATGATTGAAACAGCCTGACATACTGTTCCTGTTCAGCGTTCAATGGGGTTTCCAGAAGAAGGTCTGCTATCCCCATAATCGCATTCATAGGCGTCCTTATTTCATGGCTCATGCCTGCCAGAAACTCTGATTTTGTCCTGCTGGCAAGCTCTGCCTGCTCTCTGGCGCGTCTTGATTCCTCCTCTGCGCGTTTACGTTCTTCAATCTCTTTATTTAACTCTGAGACAGATATGGTCGTCCTTTTCAGATCATCCGTCATTTTGTCAAATGCCCTTGAAAGACGGCCAATCTCGTCATCCTCATTCGTGCCTACTTTATAATCCAGATCCCCGCTGCCTATCTTCTCCATCCCTTTATACAGTTGATGGACCGGCCTGGCTATAAAACCTGAGATAATATTGCCTATTAACCATGCCAGTGCAGGGACACAGATCATTATAACCAGAAATGATAACCTTATTCTTTCCAGGGGTTTAAACGCCTCTTTGGTAACAATCTCAGACAATAATCCCCACTGCATACCCGGAATATAAACATGCGCGCCCAGGACGTCTTTTCCCATGTAGTTTTTAAATACATCTATCTCCCTGTGATCTCTATGTTTCAAGCGCCCCTTAACTTGTTCCACCTGGTTTTTATCTTCAAATCCGAGAGCGTGGGAAAAACAGTTTCTTGAATTCTCAGTGTCTACCCTTTGCCTTAAAACTGCATCATTTATAAACCTGGATGGCGTTATCATATAATAATCCCTATTCACAAGATATATCTCTCCTGTATCTCCATAACCGGTTCTGTCTGTTGTTATTTCGAATATCTTGATGGCCTTATAATCCAGGATAAGAACGCCTGAGAATACATCATTTAAAAAAACAGGGGCAGCGATACTCAATACATAATCATCCGAATATTCAGAATTATGGATATCGCTTACGTAAACTCCCTCTTTGCCTTTCAAAAATATGTCCGAGCTTCCGCCATCATCAGCTCCAAAATATTCATGACTTGAAGCAATTACAACACCGTTTTTATCCAAAATCCTTACACTTGAAATTTCATTATGAGATTCTATAATGGCTTTTATCCTTCTTTTAGCCGCCTTTATCCTTTCGTTATATTCTTTATCAGAGTCAGGGTCCGCAGCGTCTATAAATGCATTCCCTGTAGCAACCATCCTGGTGTTTTCCTTATACCCGCTCAAAACTGTCTCTATATGCTGAGCCCTCGATTGAAGAGTCGTTATCATATGGTTATTTATCGATTCCTTTAGATTTGTTCTTGCGCTTATATAAAAGACGAGCCCTGTGATGAACAATAATATTGTGGCTGCTGCGAAAAAAGAAATGCTTATTTTGTTTACTATCTTCATTTTGATAAAAGATGATGATTTATTTAAAATTAAAATATTAAGAGCAGGATATATGCTGAATCAAATTATTCACCGATTTCACTCTTCAGCCTGTCGGGCATATATTTTGGCATCTTCAGATTGCAGATCAGCCTCGCCGGCAGCAGATCTTTCAATAACCTTTCTCACCCTCAACAGTAATACCTCTTTTTTCACCGGCTTTCTGATAAAATCTACTGCCCCGAGTTCAAATCCCCTTACCTCTTTATCCTGTTCATCAACCCCTGTCAGAAATATAACAGGAATATTGATACCTTTCTGATATATCATTTCCATCAGCTTGAACCCGTCCAGATTCGGCATCCTTATATCAGAAATAATCAAATCATATCTGTTTTTGCCTAAATTCATAAGGGCCTCAATGCCATCTCCTGCAACAGTAACATCATAAGCGCCATTTTTAAGGATATGGCTCACAACCTTCTGAATATTTTTGTCATCATCAACCAAAAGTATATTCCCGTGAATATTCCTGTTTCCCATCATTTTTTTCTCACGTTCCGGTATCCGGCAGTTCTCTTGAGCAGAACCTTTTTCCAAAAGCTCTGTACACTCGATCATCTTTTTATCAGACACTGACATAAATCGTCTTTTTTCTCCCGTCCTGTCCCCGAGTTTTTCTTCTTCTACTAGTACCTTTTCAAACACATCCCTTGGAGAGCATATAAACTCTTTTACCTTTTCTACGGCATGTCTGCTTATCAGATAATATCCCTTTTTAGCTATATAGTCCCTTATCTCTGAAATAGGAACGCCTAAACGGATCATTTCGCTTATATCAGGATCAAATTTTATAACCTCGTATATCCCTTCACGGTCATAATAGCCGGTGTCATTACATTTTGGACAACCAACAGGGTGAGCGACTTGCAGAGGGATGTCATCTGTATATGGCGAAAGGATATCTTTCTCTTTCTGGGATATATCGTCTATCTTTCTGCAGTGAGGACAGAGCTTCTTCAGCAATCTCTGGCCAACGACGCACAGTAAAGAATCAGCCATTGATCCCCGGCTTATGCCGAGTCTTTCCAGCCTGAAAATCGCTGTAGTGGCATTTGATGTATGCAGTGTGGAAATAGTAAGATGTCCGGTGCTGGCAAAATCCATAGCAATATTTGCGGAATATTGATCCCTTATCTCGCCAATATACAATATATCAGGATCTTGCCTTACAGATGATTTAAGCAGCGCATCAAATGTAACGCCTGCCTTTTCATTTACCTGCTGCTGATTTGCAAATGGTATTCGATATTCTATAGGGTCTTCGATTGATATCAGGCTTCTTGTCTGGCAGTCCAGATTTGACAAAAGGCTATAAATGGTAGTGGTCTTGCCAGAACCGGTCGGGCCTACCATCAAAATAAATCCCTCTATCCGGTTTGCGAGTTCAATCATTGTATCGGCCTGTTTATTGGTCATGCCAAGTTCCTGCAAGAGTTTTGGTTTAGTCCTAGGCTCCACTAACCGGATGATCAGGCTCTCTCCTTCAGATGTAGCTGTTGTGGCAAGTCTTAATCTGAAAACCTTGTTATTTATCAATGCCTCTAATATACCATCCTGCGGCTTTCGTTTTTCAGTAATATCAAGCCCGCTTATTGCCTTTATACGAGAAATGACCATAATCCCGGTGACTTTTTCCAGGATAAAATATTCCCTCATATCGCCATCTATCCGGAAACGTACAACAACATTGGTCTCTTTTGGTTCTATATGGATATCGCTTGCCCTTTCTGTTATAGCTGATTCTATGATATTGTTTGCAATACTTATAACTGGATGATCCTTCACTTCCGCCTTAGAACCATCAGATCCGATCTTATATTTGCTGACAGATAAATTCTCCCTTTTGATTCGCCCCTTGCCGATGGAAAACATATTGTTTCTGAATAAAAAGTCTATATTTTCCGGCTCCGTCACAGCGATCACAATCCTCTTATACGTTCCTGAATATCTCTTCAGAACCTCAATAAGCTCCCAGTTAAAAGGATTGCTGAGCACATATGCCGATCTTCCCAACACATCGGTAATCGCAAGGACAAAATTTTTTCTGGAAAAAGCCGCTGGAATCACCCCTAATTGGATATCATCAGGGTTTATATACGCAAGGTATGGCCTGTTTAAGAAATCGGAAATATATCTTGCCATCTGATTATTTTGTATCCCTAAATGCTCAGTGATTGAATAAATATTTGAGGCAGCAACTGTTGATAATCTCTCCTTTGCTTCATAAGAAAGATTCAATTTTTCAGACAGATAATCTTTAAATCTGATAAAATCAGACGGCATTATATTTACATCCCCTGCCAGGGTATTATTCTTAATCTCTTTCCATTTAAAGTTTGTTTTTAAATGGGAGCTGACTTTTGAAAGGAGGACTTCCTTTTGGATAGGTTTTACAATGTAATCCACTGCGCCGGCAGAAAAGGCCTTGGCCTTATCCTGCTTCTCATCTAGAACAGTCACAAAGATTACAGGGATATAAGCAGTCTTTTCATTTTCCTGGAGCTTGGAGCAGAGCTCATATCCATCCATATCCGGCATCATGGCATCAAGAAGGACAAGGTCGGGTTTAACGTCTTTGATAAGGGCGATCGCCTTTTCCCCTTTATCCGTGCAAATGACCTTATAACCCTCGCTTTTCAGGATCATTTCCTCCAGCTTGTAAATATTTCTATCATCATCAACGCATACTATTAAAGATTTTTTGATATTCAAATCGGCTTCTCCTTTTTGTTATCGATCAGTTTGATTTTTTCAACCTCTTTATATGCCTATGCACCGCAAAATATCCTTATGTTCAAATAAAACCCAAAACTATATCATCACTATTTTATCGACATTTTTTATTATTCCTATCAAGGACTCACTTATTATGATTTAGGGACATTAAAATGCCTAAGGAAGATTTTCAGTTGAAACAACAAAAAATCTTTTTTGATTTTTTGTTAAACCGATATTATATTTTTACTGTTGTAATACCAATGTGATAATGTCCAATTACACCAAAGTAGAAATGTCCAAAGCGAGGTCTGCTATAATTTCCCGAATTATGGAAGGA
>JAFGSM010000183.1 GCA_016934595.1 bacterium
GTCTTCCTATAATTTTCCATGCATACGATTATACCTCAAGGGATCGCCTAAAGGCGAGGGTTTTTCTCCCAAATTGAGACAATAAATATGCCTTGTATCCTGCTTTTTCGCTTTTCGGTTATATAGATTCACGGATTCAGGATGAAAATAGCATCTATTTCCCAGACAAACCCTCAAGCCGTTTTGCGCGGCGACACGAAGGATGAAAATAAACAACGAGGTTCATTTTCGAGATAAACTGAGATTCAACACATTATCATACAGCAATTCTCATTATGACGCTTTTTAACACAATATATAATATTTAATCTATCTTAATATACAATATATAGCATGAAAATTGGTCATAATGAGAATTGCTGATTATCATATTGGAGGAATCGGTGTAGGAGGAACTGGCAGACCTATCGGTGTTGTTGGAGCAGGAAGCGAGGTAATAGGTATAGGTGTTGGCACAGGCCATGTTGTTGGAGGAGGTAAAGGCAATGGCGATGGAGGCGTCACTGGGGTAGGTGGAACTGGTGCAGCGACAATTGGAGGAGTCGGCACAGTGATTGTTACAGGAGAAGGTATGGGCACGGGCACCGTCACTGGTGTTGGTGTTGGAGGAGGAGCTATACCAGGCCATATGACAGGAGCAGGAGCCAAAGTCGCCGTCCAGATAGGCCAGGTTGGCGCTATTACCGGCAAAAGCCCAAAGGTAAATGCAGGAGGCGCTGTTATTACCGGGATAGTGGAAGTTATTGGCGTAACTGTTGTTGCCAGTGGAGCCACAACAGTCAGAGGAGCCAGGGATATCGGAATGGTGGCGGTTGTGGTCAGGGCATTAAATTGTCTAAAAAGTGAAAGCGGTGAAACAATCGGGGATAATAAAGGCGCAGGAGGAAACATCCGAAAAGGCGATATGCCGGGAAATCCCAGCGAATAAAGGCTGCCTGTTTGAAATGGATTAAATAAATTCCCCAAAGCGGGGTTATAGGGTGACATGTAAAAAGCCAATTGAGCAGAACGTAATAATGGTGTGAAGTAGGCGTCTGTCACCTGCACTGGCAAGATATTTACACCTATAAAAATAATTATGAATATAGCTAATAATAAAGGCAGATACCTTTTAGACCTTTTGATTTTATTCATAGCCGCGCCCCCTTTAATTTTAAAAAATAGACCGCCTCTTTTAAGACACCAAAGGCTTACTTATTGATTCACTAATTTATTAATGATGGGTTGTTCATTCTGTTAATATTATAGCCTCCCTTTAAATTTTTTTTCAAGTGAATAAACCTAAATTGAATAAATCTGAATTCCAATTATTTGCCTCTTGCCGCATTTAAAAAATTGCGATAAATTAAGATATGATCAATGTATTGACACACCTTAAATGGTTGGACCTGATTGATATTCTGTTAATCACATTCGTGGTCTATCAGATATACATCCTGTTTCATGAAACCAAAGGTTTTCGAATCCTCATAGGTCTGTTTTGTCTGGCTGTAATATATGTTTTGATAAAATCATGGGGTTTATTCCTTTCGACATGGGTATTCGAGATTTTTTGGCAAGCATTGATAATATTGATAATAATCGTTTTTCAACCTGAAATAAGAGACGTCCTGGCAAAATTTAATTTCCTGGATTTTTTTCAAGGGAACAAGGCAATATCACCAGATTCATCTGGAATAGAAGCAATATGCAGGAGTGTATTCCGCATGGCCGAAAGCAAAACCGGCGCTATTATCGTTTTCAAACAAAGGGATGATTTGAAGGATCTGATTCGCGATGGTATAAGGCTTGACGGAGAAATCAGCGAAACTGTCTTGTTGAGCATATTTCAAAAGTCCTCTTTTATACATGATGGCGCAGTCCTTATTGACGGAGGAAAAATAAAGATGGCGGGCGGTTACCTGCCAATGACTGAGAGGGAAAACCTGCCTAAGCAATATGGTTCACGCCACAGGGCGTCTCTTGGCCTTTCTGAAAAAAGCGATGCCTTTATAGTAGTAGTTTCTGAGGAAAGGGGAGAGGTTTCCGTTGTCCAGAATGACACGATAAAGAAGGTCAGGGATATAGGGACATTGTCAAACATCATCAAGGGGCATTTTATTCAAGAACGGAAGAAAAAGCTCCCAATTTTAAAGTCGTTTTTGTCAAAGATGTTGATAGAGGATTGGTCAAAAAAGGCCACTGCATTTTTGTTGGTTTTTGTCTTCTGGGCATTAATGGCAGGGCAGCAAAATTATTCTCAAGACTTGATAGTGCCCTTTGAATATAAAAAAATCCCTGCTAATATGGAATTGGTGTCACCGCCACAAAATGCCAAAATCTCCATAAAAGGCATCCGCAAACTTGTTTCCTCATTAAAAGCCGAGGAAATCCGCATCGAACTGGATGTTTCATTGGCCCAGTGGGGGAGGCGCACTTACTATATCTCTCAGAAGGATATCAATCTGCCAGCCGGTATACAGTTACTGTACATTGAACCTTCTGTCCTTAAATTAGACTTTAAGACTACATCCACTATCTGAAAAAAATTTAAACGCCTTTAGCACAAAATCCTTATATCAGAAATTTAGAAACTCGATAATTGGTATAGATTTATGGGCGCTCTAATGCATTTTAGACTATCTGTGAAATCGAATATTATTTACTGATTCAAAATGAGTTTCCAAATTTCTGTATAGCAAATTTTCAGTGTTCAGTTGTCAGTCACAAGTGTATAGTGCCTGAAACCCCATATAAAAAATGTAAACCCCTATGCGATTAATTCCTATGCGATTTAAATGGAAATTCTTATGCGATTTGAATTCACCAAACCGCCTTTAAGGAAAACCTGAGTTGATATCGACTATATTTTCGCTATGGCCCGCCTTCCTTTCCCATTTACTATGAGATTGTAAGTCTTCTCAATTCTGTCCCAATTATGCTCCCGGTCAAGCGCCCAATAACGCCCGATGACGGATACTACCCTGCCTGTGCCCATCTGTTTCGTCTTTTCTTCTATCTGTCTGACATAATAGGCGCCGCTTTCAGGCCTCTCACCGCGCCTTCCCAGAAAAGAGTGTATGAATACCCTGTCTAAACCCTCGTTTTTGGCCATCTCCATTAGCGCAAAAAGATAATCGATGGAACCATGAGAACTATAAAAGGATACAATGCCTATCAGATGGAGGTTTGTACCGTCGTTTATGGCGCCCCTTATCGCCCAGAGCAGATTATTATTACTGTAAAAGCTCCCATCCTTTATAGAATTTTCTATCCTGACTCTGTCAGATGGCACGATCCTGCCTGCACCCAAATGGAGATGCCCTGATTCGGAATTTCCGACGGTGTCAGCCGGAAGGCCTACTGATTCGCCTGAAGCCGAAAGACACATCCAGGGATTCTTTTCCATAAGGCTATTCATTACTTTTGTTTGAGCGGCGGCAATCAGATTCCCTTCATTCGATGGATTATAGCCCCATCCATCGACTATTAGCAAAAGGACTTTAAGGCCACTTTGAAATGAAGGACAGGAATTTATAAGGCTTTTTCCTGTCATAACATCAGGTTTTGAAAGGCCGAGCATATGCAAAACCGTAGGGGCCACATCAATGAGGCCGCCTTCTCCATGAATCAATTCCATACTTTGCTTTCCGTCAGGGGATATAATCATAAAAGGGACAGGGCTGTCTGTATGTCCTGTATCTATCTTTCCATCAGGGTAATACCATTTCTCCACTGTTCCATGATCTGCAACTACTACGGTGAATATATCCGCTGCCCTTGCCTCTTTGACAATCCTTCCTATATGATGATCCACTGTGCGCACCGCCTCAATAATGGCATCCCTGTTCTCTATGTGTCCAACTACATCTATATTGGCCAGGTTTGCACAGATCAGGTCATATCCTCCGCCTCTTATGGCCTCTATTATCTTGTCAGTCACTTCAGCGCAACTCATTTGGGGCGACTGGTCAAAATTCTTTACATCGGCAGGGGATGGTATAAGATCCCTGTCTTCACCCGGAAATGTATCTTCCCTTTTTCCGTTCATGAAATATGTAATATGTGTGGATTTTTCAGACTCCGTGATTTTAATCTGTCTCATCCCGGCATTACTGACCACCTCGCTCAAGGTATCATGAATCAATCCCAAGGGCGGGAAAGCCACTTTAACATTCAGATCAGAATCATACTGTATCATGGTTACCCATTTTGTCCGCAGATTTATATTTATTGGAAATCTATCAAAACCAGGCGAGGTAAACGCCTGAGTAAGCTCAATCTCGCGTTCCCCCCTGATATCATAAAAGATCACATAGTCACCGGAACAAATCCTTCCTATCGGACTATTATCAGATTTCACCAGACATATTGGACCCATGCCCTCTTCTTCTTCTCCGCACCTGTATGCATCTTTGATTGCAACCGACATGGGAAACGAGTTATTTTCTTCCATATAATTTACTCCTATAACTATAATATATCATTATAAAATGTACTCTTTTCTTAAGATCATTGACATATAAGATATAAGACATATAACTACATGAACGATAAAGGTTTTTGTTCACTAAAGAAATGCCCTACCCTTCCCTATTAGGCCAAAAGGCCGCACCTCCAAAAACCTTTCCTGACTTTCCATAGCAAATCCTATCCTGTGAAGCTCAATCTGATGTCGATCGCATATTTCTGCCAAAATATGTATATCGTCAGGGGCGCAGACTATACAAAATCCTATACCCATATTAAAGACCCTAAACATCTCCCTGTCCGAAACCCCGCCTTTTTCCTTGATCAGTTTAAATATAGGCGGAGGATCGGGAAGATGATCGATGATAAAGGCAACCTGTGAATCCACCCTGAGAAGATTAAGCAGGCCGTCGCCAGTGATATGGCAAAATGCCTTTACTCCGGACATCTTCTCCATAACATCCAGAATAACAGGGACATATATGCGGGTAGGTATAAGTAATTCTTCACCTAAGGTTTTGCCAAGCTCAGGGATCATGCTGTCTATCTTCAAGCCGCCATCATTAAAAAGAACCCTTCTTGCCAAGGAAAAGCCATTGCTATGGATTCCACTGCTAGACAATCCGAATACAATATCTCCAGGCGCTATACCTTTACCCGTAAGGATCCTGTCTGTTTCAACTATGCCTATGGCCATACCTGCAAGGTCAAATCCCTTTCCCTCCTCCAGACCTTTAATAAGATCCCTGACCTGAGCGGTTTCGCCTCCTGGAATAGCAACTCCGGACTGTTTTGCCCCCTCATAAAGCCCTTTGGCTATTTCGCTTAGAATATTTTCGTCAATCCTTTGCAAGGCCAGATAATTCAGCATGGATATAGGCCTGGCTCCCACACACAGAATGTCATTCACGTTCATAGCCACACAGTCAATGCCTATGGTGCTATAATCTCCCATCATCTGGGCAACAAGCACCTTTGTCCCTACCCCGTCCGCTGATAAGGCGATACCTATATCTTTTTCACCTGTACTAATCTTGATGACATTCGCAAAATGTCCCAGATCCAGAATGACCTCGCCAGGCATATTTCTGGTAAAGGAGAAGGTTTCCCGTATCATATCTAAAAACCCCCTCATGCTGACAGTTTCTGCCGGAGTATCCACACCCGATTCTGCGTAATTATCCCTCGATCTTTTATCCGTTCTAAAATCCATTTTTCCTTTCCTCCCTGTTCCGGACTTGTTCTCTTTTTTATTTTATCTTCAACTTTGTCTCGAAAATAGATTCTATTTTCATAGTTCGTGGCGGCCTGAAAGGCCATGGGTGTTTGTTCAGAAAATAAAACCATGTTGTTTATTTTCATGCTTAATGGCAACATTAAGTGGCATGTGGGTCTGTCTCTAAAATAAAACCTCATTGCCTATTTTCATCCTTCATGTCGCCTTAAAACGGCATGACCATTTGTCTATTGACCACAGGCCATCTTTAAAAGGCGTGCTTCCATAGAATATTGCGCAGTTACAAATCCGTCAAAAAAGTCCAAGCCTTCTAAGTCCTTTTTGAGCAATATCCCTCCTGAAATAAATCCCCTCAAACTGGATGAGATCAATAGCCTTATATGCCTTGTCTACAGCCTGCCTTAGATCGCTGCCCAAAGCTGTGACTCCCAAAACCCTGCCGCCATTTGTAAGTACCTTTCTACCCTCTTTCCTTGTGCCTGAATGGAAAACTGTAACCCCTTTAATCTTCGAAACCTCTTTCAGCCCGGAAATCTCCTTTCCCTTTTCATAAACGTCAGGATAACCTGAAGAAACCGCTACCACGCATACCGCTGCATTATTACTCCATGAAAGTTTTACACCTGAAAGCTTGACTTTTATAACCGCCTGTATTACAGGCATAAGATCATCCTCCATACGCAGCAGGATAGGCTGGGTCTCAGGGTCTCCAAACCTGCAATTAAATTCAAGGACAAATGGCTCGTTATCTTTGATCATAAGACCTGCATAAAGAACCCCCTTATAAGTTATCCCTCTTTTGGTCATCCCACGAACAACCGGCAGCATTATTTTATCCATAATCTTCTTGTGTATCTCGGGGGTGATAACTGGCGCGGGAGAATAAGCCCCCATACCTCCGGTATTTGGCCCCTGATCCTGTTCACGTATTGATTTATGATCTTGGGACGACGCCATTGGCAAGACCGTTTTCCCATCTGTAAACGCCAAGAAAGACGCCTCTTCACCTGTAAGGAGGTCCTCAAGTATAATCTTATTGCCAGCCGCGCCAAACGCCTTTTCAATGATAATCTTTTGGACCGCCCTTTGAGTATCCCTGAGGTTTTGACATATAATTACGCCTTTTCCGGCAGCAATGCCGTCCGCCTTGACTACTATGGGAAAACCCCTATTTTTGGCATATTCAAGGGCAGAACCGCAATCGGTAAAAACTGCAAAATCTGGCGTGGGAATACCGCTTTCCTTCATCAGTTCTTTGGCAAATGACTTGCTTGATTCAAGTATCGCGGCATCCTTTGAAGGACCGAATATCTTTAATCCCTTGCTATTAAATGTGTCAACTATGCCTAAACTCAATGGCGCCTCAGGCCCAACTATAGTAATATCAACACCATTTTGTTTTGCAAGATCGGAAAGTCCCTCGCAATCAGATAAATCCCATGGAACACACTCAGCTATCTCTTCAATGCCCGCATTGCCAGGCACACAAATAATATGGGATACAAGAGGGCTCTTTTTCAACTTCCAAGCCAGGGCGTGTTCCCTCCCCCCGCCGCCTATAATCATAATTTTCATAACACGTTTAAGCTCCTTTCTATTTTTTTTCTATATAAACACACATTGCTTATTGAGACCCCGCCACGAATAATGAAAATGAATAATGAAAATGAAACACACATGCCAATAAATTGGCACAAAGGAGGATGAAAATCATAAACGATTTTCAGACAAAAATAAACAAAATTTGCATAGTTATATCTGTCTCCTGCCCATATATGGCTGGCATTCTGGTGTATTTTGAACCAAAATTGTTATTATCAGAAACTTGGAAATCCATTTTAGATCGGAAAATAATCTTTAATTTTATACAGACTGAAATACATCAGAGGTCTGATCTTCTTCTTCAGAGGTCTGATCTTGTTCTTCTTTAAAGACTCAATTTTTGAGTTTACAAATCTTTGGTTATAATTTATGGCGATAAAAACAGGCATGGGTTTTCAACAATTATTGGACATTATTAACTGTTCAGGATATTTATTACATGATTTTTTGAATCAAGGCTATTTATTACCGATCACTTATAATCTTTTTATTGGAACAGACGGGTATGACTGAATGCCTATATATATTAAGTAGTCCTGCATCCTACCTATTAATTATTAACCTAAGGAGGATGCTTGATTCATTGAAAATAAGGAGCGAATAAAATGAGAACAATTGTATGCTTAATAGTATATATTAAAAAATCTCAGCAAACAAATCAAGTATATAATTTTGTCAAGTTAAATTAGAAATGTCCTATTTGTCGTAATAGTTCACCTATCTTTTTATGGATTCAAGAATAAGGGATTTGCCTCAAAAGGCACATAATTCACAAGATTAACACTTGCCCCACATCTTTTGTGCTTTTTGTAGCAATCGCTCCGCTTTTTGGGCATGGTGAACGGTTGATGGTCTCGTATTTACTTACTCAAGTAAGAATCTATGTTTGCTTTAAGTCTCTCCAGCAGCCCTTTCTTTTCTTGTACCTCCTTTATTTTATCCTGAATATTATCTACCTGAGGATCAAACGTGCATACTCCAAACGAACAATCCACATCCAAAATCCCACTGAGCTTATACGCCAAGATATTAATCTCTTCATTTAATCTGTTAATCTCTTTATCTAATATTTTCTTGTCTTCATTGCTACCCATCTTTATACCCTCCATTTATCATGTCAGTTATTTCGTCTGAAAATCCCTTCTGGGTATTTTTATTCCCCTTTGTGAATCGAAGATTCATGGGCGTTTCATTTGTTGAACCATAGATTATATCCGAACTCGCATTCATAGATCTCGAAACTAATCCTGTAATTTTTTGTAAGCATTATATAAAAAATCGATCAAAGGGCCTGCCATAAACCTCCTGGAATGGGAGGAAATCCTTGCCTCCCGCTTATTATAAGATAACTCTCTTCATCATCTTCCCTTTCTGCGCACTGTTTGGGAAAAAATAAAACAAAATCCTTAAGTGAATCAGGCAAGACGGCTAATCTGCCGCTTATATCAACCACAGGGGCGTCGATTTCCACTATTCCATCTATGCCAAGGCGGGAGGAGGCTCTTACAATGCTTTCAGAAGAAGAAACAAATACGTCACAGACAATATTGATATTCCCCCCCCTTCCAGCCTCTGCATCTGCGATAATCCTACTTTTGTTTAAAATCACAAAGACAGGATCGATCATTATATTGCCGCCATTTCCGGCGCCACCTTTCACCGAAGTCGTTATTTGGCTATTTTTCAGGTCTACCAAACGTTGAGCATGAATCTGGATATTGCCGCCATCTGCGCACTTAGCTTCGGTTGTGATGAAACTGCCTTCACAATATATCGCGTCAGCGGCATTTATTATTATGTCTCCGGCATTTCCTGTATCAGAGCTGTCTGCCATGATATTGGCCCTATCGTATAATTGCAGATCGTCTACAGATATTCGGATCGTGCCCCCTTTCCCTTTTCCCAGTGTTGAAGCCATTATACAGCTTCCATCTCCGGATAACATTAAATATCCTGCTGACAATGATATACCGCCGGCATCTCCATCTGAAGACGCCAGGCTGCAAATTCCCGCATAGGAACCTTCACCGCTCATGTTGGATACGTATATATTATCTAAGGCAAGAACCGATATGTTGCCGCCATTCCCTGATCCAAGGCTTGAGCTGTTAATCAATCCGTCATCTGTTATTTTCAGATCCTTGACCTTTAACGAGATATTGCCTGCGTTTCCATTGGTGAATTCCCCTGCAAGCGTTTCTATAATACCCCCATCAGCGATCACCAGCAGAGGCGTTTCAATATCGATAGATCCTGCTCTGGCATCCCCTCCTGTAATGGCCTTTATCCTGCTTCCGGAAACAAAGACAGAATCCTCAGCAACGATCATTATATCCCCTCCGCAGCCATCGCTTTCGTTTGTGCTTGAATCAATCTGAGAGCCATGGGTTATTTCAACAGTCCCTGCCTGCACTGTGATTTTGCCTGCCGATCCACTGCCAAAAACCGTTGAGGAGCTTATCTGCCCTCCATTGTGAACAGTTAAATAAGGTGTGGATATAAAGATATTCCCTGCATTCCCGCTGCCTCCGGTCATGCTGAAAAGCCCAAATACGGAGAAAGGCCCATCCCTTAAATGTGAAATCATTATAGATTCCGAAGCGGAGATTGTTATGTCCCCGCCTTCTCCTGATGATCCTTTTAGACAACTTGCGCTTATATAACCATCCAATATTTCCAGGCGATCCAGTTCCATGAGGATATCCCCTCCCCTGCCTTCAGAATCAGTAACACCGCTGATAATCCCGCCATTTTTGATAGTCAATCTGGACGTTTTTATGGAAACACTTCCGGCATCGCCTTCCCCCCTGGCTTCAGACCCTATGCCGCTTGTAGATCCCTTTTGGGAGCCGGATATCAGAATAGAGTCCCATGCGCATATCATTATATCACCACTTTGGCCTGAACCGTAAGCATTAATTGCTATCTCCCCGCCCTTTGTCAAAACCAGATCTTCCACATCTATAACAACATCAGCGCCCCTGCCTTCGGAATCCGGATATGTCTCCCCCGAAATAATACCCTCGTTGCCAATAATAAGGCATGAACCCTGCACAGAAATAGCGCCTGCATTGCCGCTTCCATTGGCATGAGAATATATACCGCTTTTCTGCTCCCCTGCGCCCCATATACTTATAGACCCTTTGGCCTTGACCGTAACATCTCCTCCCCTGCCCTGATCAAGGCTTGAATTATCGATATTCCCTCCGCCTGTGATTTTTAAATTTTCTACATCAACCGAAATATCAGGGGCAAGGCCGGAACCAAAATTCTCACCTGAAATCTTTGCATTGCCTGAAATAGCCAGATTAGGCGAAGATATCAAAAGATCGCCTGCATCCCCTTCATCCTCCCCCCATAAATACACGCCGCTATGGACACCGCCGGCATCAAAATCCCCTGATATTTCGATTGATTCACCGGCTGAAATGTGGATGTCCCCTCCCTGTGAATATCCGCTTGATCCGCTTTTTATTGTGCCGTTATTAGCAAGCGTCAATTTCTCTGTATCAATCAAGATATCGCTGCTTTTCCCTTTTTCTATTCCACAGGTTTTAATCTCCCCCCCTCTTGTAACAAGCAACTCATCCCTCATGCCTATGTCAATGCGTCCTTCCCCTTCTCCTGCTTGTACTGTCGAACTGATATATGAATTTGCGATCTCAAACCTTCCGCCGCGTATGATAATTCTCCCTGCATCTTCACCTGAAACTTCGATAGAAGAGTCATTCGACATTCTGATATCTCCAAGCCGGGCGAATGAGTCAAGATTCTTATCGGAATCATCCGGTAAAACCTCGCCTCTGGAGGAGACGCTGATCAGATTTATTTGGCCGCTTTTTGCATGACACACTCCATTTACTATTTCCAGATCCCCTCCCACCAGGGATAATGCCTCCCCTTCCTGGGTTTCAAGAGAGGCCCCATCAATAGAAATACCGGCAGGGTCATCACACAAGAAGCCAAAAGCGCTGGGCGGATCAACACTTAAAAGGCTTTGATCAGGACGGGCTGCATCAAAACGCCCTTTCTCCCCAAGCCTTATATAGTCGGCAGTGGTTGCATGGAAAGAACCGGAAATATCAATTTGTGCATTGGGGCCGAACAATACGCCGCTGGGGTTTATCAAATAAAGATCGGCGTTTGTGATTGTTGATCTTATAATGCCGTCGATCCATGAAGCTGTTCCTCCTGTCACGCGGCCAATTATATTCTCTATGCCTGAATGACCTGCAAAGGTTGCGGTTTCACCTGAGCGCACATTGAATTCCCTGAAACTGTGAAACAGGTTAGCTCCGACCTGCTTGCCCATCGTATCCATGATTACATAGTCAGGTCCTGAAAGATCGCTGTATAGCCCTAATGTCCCGTCAAATGCAATCTGGGCATAAGCCCTGGCAGAGAATACCCATTGATGCGATATCAAGAATATGAATACGAATACAAACACTAATACGGATACGAATTTTATTACAAAGGTAATAATGCGCCTTATGCTTGTAAATATTTCAGGATACATCTTATTGTCTATGAAGTTAAAGATATCTTTAAAGCGAAAGCCTCTAACACTAAATGGCCGTTTCTAATAATAACGCTTCCATTATTTAATTTTAAATGAAACACCGTCATCCATCTTACATCCGGTTTCTTTAACGATCGTCTCGCGAATCTTATCCATACCAAGATCAAGCGCTATACTGTGATCAGCCGCAGAAAGAAGCAGCAGGGGCGGCGAATCTGCAGGCCTGAATCTGAAATCCATTAATCCAAGGCCCCTCAATGCAGACTCAGCAGACTCAAGATTGTTCAGATCATTCTCTGATAACCGGTAGCCGAATGGAAAACGTGTTGCCAGACAGGAATCCAAAGGCTTATCCCAAATGGAAAGACCCAAATCCCTGGCCATGTCTCTTATTTCTATCTTTCCAAGACCTATTTCCATCCATGGACTGAATATACAAAACTCTTTGTTTGCTTTCATACCCGGCCTCAAGAGGGGATCATCACCAAGATGGGAACCGTCAATCAAGATGGTATCTTTGCCAATTTTATCGGCAAGCCCTCTGGCAATATAAAACATAAGGCTTTTACAAAGATAACATCTTCGTAAGGAATTATTACAAATACCGTCAGTTTTCAATGGTGAATAATCGATTATCAAGTGCCTGACGTTAAGCCCTTCGGCCCACGTCTTTGCATCCAGGATATGTTTTTTGGTCTGTAGAGGAGAGGCAAAGGTAACTGTGTGGACTCGATCTCCGAACAGGGAGTAAACTTCTTTTAATAATAAACAGCTATCCAATCCTCCTGACAATAAAACCAAAAAAAACTTATATGATTCTAAAAGGTCTTTCAATTTGGCCCTAAAAAAATGATATCCACCGCTCATTATTATAAAACTCTAATCCTGATAATTATAAAGTGTATTGTGACAAAAACATATATAAGAGACAGTCTATTAATAGCACATAATATGCATAATAACAAAGAATGCAGATGGTATTGAATTGCTGAAATAAAATATATTGATTATTTTTTAATTGACAATAGTCCAATGAGAAGTCTATACTTATATATAGTATTATGGACTATTTTATTTTGTTAAAGGAATGCCGTATACAATTCATAATTTGTATGCAGTGCATAAATTAAATAGGGGGTGAAGGGAATTTTTTGCTTTTATGATAGGCAAAAGGAGGTTTGCCTTTCTGATAAAGAAACATTGGTTAAGAACAATTAAACACAAAGAAGCGAGGTGATTGCGATAGGAAAGTAAATTTAACATCATTTTTATTTAATTATGTCCTTTAAGTTTATAAAGATTTACAGACAAGGAGTTTAAGGCTATGAAGAATAAAAAATCCTTTATTTCGATGATTGTTCTAGTTGTAGCATTATTACTTGCAATTACTATAACTTCCACGCCTCCAGCCTATTCGTATTATGGAATGTACGGCGGTTTAGCGGGCGGCCTGTATGGCGGCTATGGCCTCAGCGGACTCGGCATGTATGGCGGCTATGGCCTCAGCGGACTCGGCCTGTATGGCGGCTATGGCCTCAGCGGACTCGGCCGTTATGGAATTTATGGCGGCCTAATGGGCGGACTAGGTGGTCTAGGCGGTTATGGCCTTGGCGGCCTAATGGGCGGACTAGGCGGTTATGGCCTTGGCGGATTAATGGGCGGCCTTTACGGATTAGGCGGGCTCGGCATGTATGGCGGATTAATGGGCGGCCTCCTCGGACTAGGCGGCCTCGGCGGCCTCGGTTTTGGCGGCATAGGCAGTCTGCTGGGAAGCAGCATTTACGGACTCGGCGGCCTAGGATTGATGGGGATGTACGGACTCGGCGGCCTTTATGGAATGGGTATGTATGGCGGCGGATTGTACGGCTCTTCAATCCTCCAGGCTCTGCTTGGTCAGTCTCCTGCAACCACAACGCCAGCGGTTGCCACACCTGTTGTTGAACCTGTAGCGACACCTGTAGCGACACCTGTAGCAGCCACACCAATTGCAACCGCATCTGGTTTCTTATTCCCATTCTTCTGGTAAAATAGAAGATATTTTTTGTATAAAAAAAGGGACATCTAATCTCCAGATAGCCTGGAGACGGGATGTCCCTTTTTATTAGCTTTATTGATAACATGGTCTATAAAAAGAATCTAAAAGGGGATAAATTAAAATATTTTTTAGGCATTCTTGTCCTGTCTTTTTTTATTGCCTGGCAGGTTGGACAAGCTTCTGGAGAAGGCCATAGACTAAAAGATCCGGTTAAGATTCATGCAGATGGAAAACCCATTAAAATGTTGGGAGGATCATTTGTTACAGTATGTGATTGGGACAATGACGGGAAAAAGGATTTGATTGTAAACGACGGGAATATAGGATCTTTTTACATCTATCTAAATCAGGGAAGCGATTCGCAGCCTGAATTTAAAGAGGCATCCTCTTTGAAAGCCGGAGGATCCGTAATCTTAGGCTGCTGAGGCAGCAAGAATCCACAATGTCCGCAGGTTGTGGACTGGAACAATGATGGGAAAAAGGACCTGATCACAGGAAGCAAACTGGGCTATATATTGATCTATATTAATGCGGGAACGGACAAGTCACCCCAGTTAAGAAGTCATGAGATGCTTAAGGTTGAAGGAATAAGATTCAAAAGCGGCTATGAGACAGGAATTGATGTCTTTGATTGGAATAATGACGGCAAAAAGGATATCCTTTATGGAAATGATGATGGATATGTATATATCCTGATTAATTCAGGAGACAGGGACTCATCTTTATTTTTGAATAAGGATCATTATACACTTGAAGTAAATAGGCAAAGGATCAATCTGGGAAGCTATATCCATCCAGTTGCCGCTGATTGGAATGGAGACGGCAAAAAGGATCTTATTGTTGGGGAGGCAAATGGCTCTCTATATTATTTAGAAAATAAAGGTTCCGATGACAATCCTGTTTTTCAGGAGGCAATGAAATTGCGGGCAGGTGACGAGGAATTAGATATCGGCATTCGATCAAGGCCCGAGGTCATAGACTGGAATAATGACGGGGTCCTTGATATCCTCTGCGGAGGTGTTGAATCCTGGAAATCGGCCTTTGGTTTTATCTGGTATTTCGAGGGGGAAAAGGGAAAAGCCGAATCTTCCCCTGTCAACAGCGCTGAAAGCCATTAGCTCTCTTAGGATTTTTATATGCCTTTCAAGAAGCAAAATCAGATTTAATACTAAAAAATCCAAGGAGACCTTTTTATTTGTAATCCGCTTTATAATACATTTTCAATAAGTTGGACCAGAAAGAGCTCCGTAATTCCAAGTTTAATATTATTTATATTTATTTTAGTATTCATGGGATGCAATAAATCACAAATATACTTAGAAGGTCCATCACCTGTTTCATCCGGAGTATGTTTTAGATTATTTTATAAAGACGCGGATACCATTAACATCGCGGGAGACTTTAACAACTGGAATACATTAATGCATCCCCTTTCAGAGGATCAAGCCGGTTGTTGGTCTATTGTGATACCCCTTCCCAAGGGAAGATACCAGTACCAATTTATTATCAACCAGGAAATATGGATCACTGATCCAGGGGCAGAGATGTTTGCAGAAGATGGTTTCGGGAGTAAAAATTCTTTATTCATTGCAGACTAAATCCAATTGCTTTAATTATCGTAACTGCTCAATATGTAACTTTTTTTAAATACGCTTGTATAACATATTGAATATTTAAATATAGAACCATAGGAGTTCAACACGAAAATACGATTTCATTAATGGGGGTGGCCAATGTAAGTTCGGCCATGAGGGTTTAGTACATATAATGAAATATAATGTAACGGGTTCATTAGTACACTCTGGAAATATTCATGACGGATTCACACGATAATCTTCTTGTGCAAGGTACGTTAGATGGGGATATGGAATCATTCAGATTGCTTGTTGACCGTTATAGGAATGTCTTGTTTAATTTGGCTTATAGACTTACTCAAGACAGGGAGACAGCAGAGGATATGGCACAGGAGACATTTATCAGGGCCTATGAAAATCTTGACAAGTTTGATCAGGAAAGGGGCTTTTTTACCTGGCTGTACACCATTTGTACGAATCTTACAATTAATGAATTAAAGAAGAAGAGTCGTCTGAAAAAGACTTTTTGCACTGAGGAGATTGACAAAAAAGATGGAGAAAAACTTTCCACATGGACTAATGAGCAGTTGGCCGAAGGAGAACGGAATATCGAAAACAAAAGGCAGCAGAAGCTGCTTAACGAGATAATTTGGGCAATCCCGGATGAATATCGTACGGCTGTTATTTTAAGATATAAGGAAGAATTGTCTTACAGGGAGATCGCTGATATCCTGAAGATATCCGTGAGTCTTGCAAAGGTTCGTGTTCACAGGGGCATTGAAAAGCTCCGGAACCTTTTTCGGGAAATGGGGTACGAAGGTGAAACATAAGGATTTTAAAGAACGGATTTTTAATATTATTGATGGAGAGGCATCTGAAGAGGAGAGGGCCATTCTTGAAAAGGAATGCTCCGAAAACCCTGAAGTTGCAAGGGAAAAAGAGTCTTTGGAAAACATAGTCTCTCTGTTAAAACATACGGAAAGGTTAGAAATACCTGATGGATTCACGGAAAAAGTGATGGAGCGAATATCAAAGAGGCATGTTCGCCTGAAGCGAAAAATCGCCTGCTGGATCAGGCCATTGGTCAATATTCAAATCGACCGGGCATTGAAATGGTCTCTTGCCATTTCCTTTGTTTTATTGATATGCGGGGGGCTAGTCTTTCAGCATTTCCGGTTTAAACGGATGTATACGCAAATTGAATACCTGGAAAGGCAGGTTTTGGATCTTAAAAACAGTACGGTTGCGACCCGATTTGTCTTTCACTGTCCAACGGCTAAAACTGTTCACCTTTCGGGCACATTCAACGATTGGCAGGTTAATGATGAATCCAGATTAATAAAAACCGGATCCGGAGACACATGGTCTATTACATTGATGATCAAGCCAGGAAGATATGAATATATGTTTCTGGTTGATGAAAAGGACTGGGTGATAGATCCAGGGGCAACGGATTTTAGTTCCGATGGATTCGGCAGCAAAAACAGTATTGTAAATATTTATCAGGAAATATAAAAAATAAATAGGGCAAAGAAAATGAACAAAAAATACCTTAACATAAGATCGATTTTCTCATTTTCTTTGTTTATCTGCCTTATATGCTACATATATTTTTTAAGACCGATATCCCTTGTTTCCTGTGCCTGGGCAGAAGGGTCCATAATTACAACGGAAAAAGGTAAAAAACTTGTCGAAATCGCCGCCATACAGAAGATCCCGGATGAGGAATTAAATCAAATATTAGGCGTTATCCAAAAGGCAGGGGATGAAAGATTCCCAACCGAACCGTTTCTTAATAAGGCATTGGAAGGGATGTCCAAAAGGGTTTCTCCTACATTAATCCTCAAGGCACTTAAGGATAGGCTTGAGCATTTTAGAACATGCCAAAGATTACTGCAGTCAATGCCTGAATCCGAAAAAGAGCCTGAATCCCAAAAGCAACAGGTTTTGACAATAATTACTGAATCTATTATCAGAGGCGCAAACGAAAAAGAGCTGGAAGAATTGGCCGGCCTTGCCCCAACTCCTCGATCTATCAATCTGGCAAATGCCTCAGAAGACTTGGCTACATTCAAGAATCATGGTTTTTCATCAGCCGATGCTATGGAAATTGTGAAGGCCGGACTTAAAAATGGTATCTATGAAGAACGAAGCAGTGAAACTGCCGCTATCATTCAGGAGGCAAATCAAAAAGGTTTTTCTGTCGACGAACTGAAAGGCATTTTCCTTTCTAATATTCAGAAGGGCAACAGGATGATAAGAAGGGGAATGGTTTATCCCAAGCCAGGCCAGGGAAATTCAAGCCGTCAACAACCCCAAGTGAGGGGGAACAATTTCAGGGGGAGTCCATCCTCCCGTTAGGATAGATTATATGAGAAAAATACCCATTTTCAATACAATATCTTTTCTTTTACCTGAAAATCCCTTTTGGGTATTTTCATTGTCCATAATAATCTTTATCATGCATATATTAATCCCGAATAAAGCCGGATCTTTATCGTTCGATACAGGTTTCCACTATACAAACTGGGAATATGGACCTGGGGAAAAAACCACATATATTTCCGCCCCCTTACATATCAAAGGACAACCATTCAAGCATTTAGCGCTTGAAATGACAGTTCCATATATATATCAGAAAAATACCGGAATGGTAAGAATCGGAGACAGTATATATCCAGCGGTTTCAGACAAAGGAAACAGCCCTCCTTACGGTAAAACATGGGGGCTTAAGAAATACCCCTACACGCTTTATTCCGGCAATATTCAAGAGGGTGTCAGCAATGATGCCTCTTATATAGAAGGTATAAGCGATAGCGAACATGGAATCGGTGACATTTATATCCTTTTTTCATCCGATTTTAACAATATTTTCAAACGGTTTCCTAATTATGTGCCGGCCGTTGATCTTTATTCAGGCATAAAGCTTCCTGCTGCAAGTTCAAAAAAGGGCCTTGGCACAGGCGAATATGATTATACTATTGGCCTGGATATGGTCTGGGAAACTAACAAGATAGCATATTCTTTATATGGTGATTATACATGGGTTGGAGATACTGAATATGAAAATTTCAAAAACATCACCTGTTTCGGATGCGGCGCTGATATAGAGATTTCTTCCAATTATCTTCTTATTTTAAATCTATCCGGATGCACGCCTGTATATTCTGACGGATCCAATAGCTATTCCCTGGAGTTGGGGATAAAGAGAAAAATCCTTAAAGACCACTGGATTCACTTTTACGGAATGGCCGGACTAAATGAAGAAAGCCCCGACTACGGTTTTGGCCTATCCATAGGTTTTAATTTTGACAGGCATTAAATCCCCATCCCGATAGTCCCGTCCCTATCGGTAACCAAGTTCACCTTTTTTATACCCATTTTGTGTTGTAACCTTTTTCCCTGAAAAATGTATATGGTTTAAACCCGTTAATATGTTAATGATTAAACATCTAAAATTATACCCATATAGGTCGAAAGGAGGTTTTATGTTTTAGGATCGGCATGCTCATTTAGCTTAAATGACAAACTTGATGAATAGAGAAGGAGGATCAAAATGATGTACAGAATTATCAAAAGATATTGTTTAATGTTTTTATGTATTATAGCTTTGATGATATTTTTTATTAATGCCCCGATAGTATGCCATGGTTTTGAAATTATGATAGATGTGGCGCCAAGCACTCTAAACATACAAAGCCAGGGCACTGTTGTTACAGTACATACAAATATCGCATTTAGTTCTGTAGAAGGCGGATCAGTGACCTTGAATGACATACCAATCGATTGGTGGAAAGCAGACAACCAAGGCAATTTCGTTGCAAAATTCCTGATGAGCGAGGTAAAAGCAATGGCTGATGCTGGAGATTTGGTTGTCCCTGGAGAAAACGAACTCACTTTAATTGGCTATACCAAAGATGGCGCTGAATTTACAGGAACGCAAACGATAACGGTTATAAACGTATTGCCATCAGGCTCAGGCGGGAAATGAAATAACAGGCAGCTTTTATCATGGAAAAGACAAAGCCTTCCTGCATCATTATGCAGGAAGGCTTTATTTCTATAAAAGATCAATCCATATCCTTAATATTTTTTCAGAAATTTATAATAATCGCTATCCGTGCTCAAAACCAATGTGGCATTTTTATCTATTGTATTCTTGTATGTTTCAAGCGTCTGGATAAACGAGTAAAAATCAGGGTCTTTTCCAAATGACTCTGCATAAATCTTTGTAGCCTCAGCGTCTGACTTTCCTTTTATTTCCTGGGCTTTTCGGTATGCCTCTGATGTTATTTTCTGCAATTCCTTTTCCCGTTCGCCATCGATTTCCGCCTTTCTCCCCTGCCCTTCTGAACGAAACTTTTCGGCTATGCGTTTACGTTCCGAAATCATTCGCTCATAAACCTTATGGCGCACTTCTTCAATATAGTTTACCCTCTTGATTCGCACATCCAAAAGCTCGATCCCATACTGGGGCATCGCCTCAGCCGCCTTTTGAAAGATAAGTTCCCTGATTTTTTCCCGTCCCTTTTCGATCTGCTGCTGCATCCCTTCCGTGTCGAAACCGGTCTCCTCTTCTATGGTACTCTCCATCCTTCGATTGGTATTGCGTACAGCTTCTATAAGCAAATTTTCAGATATGAAATTACGGGTAAAGCTATCAACGATATCATCCAACCGGCTATGGGCGTTTCTTTCATCCGTGACAGACTGATAATATTTCAATGGATCTACAATACGCCACCTGGCAAACGTATCTACCCATATATACTTTTTATCCGATGTAGGGATCTGGTTCTCGTCGCCATCCCATTCAAGTATCCGCTTGTCAAATTTTACCACTGTTTGAACAAATGGAAGCTTGAAATGAAGACCTGGGGCTTTAACCGATTCCCCAACAGGTTTTCCAAATTGCAAAATTATTGCCTGTTCAGTCTCGTCAACAGTATAAGACGCCCCCATCACCAAAACCGACCCTAAGATAATTATTACAAGCGCTGCTGTTAGAAACGACCTCATTTTGTCACCCCCTTCTTCGAAAGCTCGAGGAGTGGTAAAAATCCTTTCTGATCCTCGTCCACGATATAGATGTTTTCAAATTTAGGCATGATTTCAAGCATAGTTTCAAGATACAATCTGCGGCGTGTGACATCCTTGGCTTTATTATATTCATGCCAAACATCTAAAAATCTCTCGGCATCCCCTTTCGCACGGTTTATCCGGTTTGTCGCATAGCCCTCTGCCTGGCGGATCACTTGTTCGGCCTGGCCCTTAGCCTGAGGAATCACTTTGTTATATGCCTCCAGCGCTTCATTTATGATACGCTCTTTCTCCTGCCTTGCCTCATTGACTTCATTGAATGCCGCCTGCACAGGCTTGGGAGGATTCACATCCTGAAGCTTGATGGTGATAATATTCAATCCTGTCCCGTAGTAGTCCAATAATTCTTGCGTAAGACGCTGGGCTTCGGTTTCAATCTCCTGACGGCTCAAAACGATCACTTCATCCACACTTCGATCCCCTACCACTTGCCGCATAACCGCTTCGGACACGTCGCTCAATGTTTCTGTTACGTTTCGAACATTGAATAAATACTTTACAGGATCGTTTATTTTATATTGAACAATCCATTCAACATCTGCCGTATTCAAATCCCCTGTAAGCATCAACGATTCGTTAGAATAATCTATAAGAGAATATTGTGTGTGTACACCTGCTTTTTCCGTGCGAAAACCAAACTCCGACTTAAATACCCTTTGAACCTTAGGTTTTTCCACTGTTTCCACTCCAAAGGGTATTTTTAGATGCAATCCGGGCTCAACGGAGCGGACATATTTCCCAAAACGCTGGACAATCCCAACCTCATCTGCATCGACAGTAAAAAAACCGGACGACAAAATCCAAACCGCCATCACACAAAGAAACCCTATATATATCCATTCCTTACGTATTGGCGGCAGTTTGTTGATCTCATCCCTGATGTTCAGTCCCTTTCGATTGTACATAAATATAAACCCCCTCTTTGTTTGAATTTATTCTAAAATATCAAACATTCTATGCAAAATTTGAATGAATCGCAAGCATCATGTAAAGCGATATATTCTATCTTTTTGCATCCATATGCCCAAAATCCGCAACCGGTCCCGGATTTTTCCATAGGTTGTGCCTTTTGAGGACGGCCTCTTTTACCTTTAGGATCAAGGCATATAGTTGAAAAACTCCAAATCCTGGATGAAGGCTGAACCGATCTCGGATTTTGGGATATGTCTGGTGCTTGACATATATGCCCGCCTATACTAATCTTTCAAGATCGAAAATCTATAAAAAGGTCGCTATAAACAAGAGGGGAAATAAATTTTTGTACATGATCCTGACGCCAATGTAAAGGAGGTCTATAAATTATTAGAATGATTGCTAAATCATGCTTCAACCTTACTGCAATACTTATCAGCATTGCCTTTATATGTCTGTCTGCAAGGAGATCATCTGCGAAAAACTTGAATGTAGTGGCAAGCATCTTCCCTTTACAGGAGTTTGCAAAAGCCGTGGGAGGCAAAAAGGTTAAGGTTGATATGCTTCTTCCGCCAGGCGCAGAGCCCCATACATGGGAGCCGAGACCCAGCGATATTGTCACAATAACTAAGGCCGATATATTTATATATATAGGGGCCGGGATGGAGCCATGGATAAAGGATGTGCTTGAAGGCGCTAAACACGATTCGCTGACTATTGTTGAAGCATCGGATTGGATTGACCTGATAGAAGAAAAGGGCCTTTCTCTATCGAATCATGACCATCACCACCCAAAGGGCGCTGATCCGCATATCTGGCTTGACTTTTATAACGACCAGATAATCATAGACAAAATCGCTGAGGCATTCTGCCTGCGTGATCCTGATGACACAAATCTCTACATGCAAAATGCGGCTGACTATAAAAACAAACTATCCGATCTGGATAAAAGATATATCCAGGGATTAGAGGGTTGCAAGGGGGCATATATGATATTTGGAGGCCATTCAGCCTTTTCCTATTTGACAAAAAGGTATGGCCTGCATCAGGTGACCCTTTATGGAATAAGCCCTGATTCAGAGCCCAGCCCGAAGAAATTGGCCGAGGTCGTTGACCTGACAAAAAAATTGGGCATCAAAACCGTATTTTTCGAAAAAATGGTCAATGACCGTCTGGCAAGGGTAATCGCTGAAGAGACGGGGGCTGCAACCCTGGCGCTGAATCCTGGTCCAAATCTGAGCAAAGAGGAGAGAGAGGCCGGGACCTCTTTTATCTCGATTATGGATGAAAACCTCAAAAACCTTAGAAAGGGTCTTGGGTGTGAGTGAAAAGGACATAGTTCAAATATCAGTCAAAAACGTTTATTACAGCTATGGCCCAACAAATGTCCTCTCCGACATCTCCTTTGATATTAAAAGGAGCGATTTTCTTGCCATACTTGGACCGAATGGCTCAGGCAAGACTACCCTCCTGAAACTTATCCTTGGAATCATCCCCCTGTCAAAAGGGGAAATAGAGTTATTCGGCAAGAAGGTGAATGATTTTTCTCAGTGGAACAGGCTGGGATATGTCCCTCAAAACGCTACTCATATCGATCCATTCTTCCCTGTCTCTGTAAATGAGATAGTGGCAATGGGTCTTCTGTCAGGTAAGGCATTTCCCAGATTTATCTCAAGTAAAGACGCCTCGCTTATTGACCAGGCGCTGGAAAAAGTGGATATGAATGAATTCAAGAAAAAAAGGATCGGTGAACTCTCAGGAGGACAACAGCAACGGGTCTTTATTGCCCGAGCCATAGTAAACCAGCCGGATGTGCTTTTCCTTGATGAACCAACTACAGGTGTTGACGTTACTACCCAGACCCGTTTTTATGATATACTAAATTCGCTTAACAAATCTCATGGAATCACCATTGTATTAATAACCCATGATATTGGAGTCGTCACCAAATATGTAACAAAGGTGGCCTGTCTCAACCAACGTCTTATATATCATGGGTCTCATGATGAATTTTGCAGTTCCTCTTTTATTATGGAATTTTTAAAGGGGGAACATCACCTGGTCTCTCACCGGCATTGAAGAAAAGGGGGAATTTGGGATTGATCTTTGCCTTTGGTTTTATGCAAAGGGCGCTATTTGCCGGAATCTTCGTCGCCTCCACATGCGCTGTTCTTGGCGTCTTTTTGGTTTTAAGGAAAGATGCCATGCTGGGCCACGGCCTTGCGCACATAACCTTTTGCGGGGTGGCGTTAGGCCTCCTGCTTAATATACTTCCTATGGCATCCGCCCTTGTTATAGCGGTCTTGTGCGCCTTAGGAATAATCAAACTCAGAGAAAAGGCGGGTGTATATGAAGATACCGCCATAGGCATCTTCAGCAGCATTGGCATGGCTCTGGGCATCATTTTGGCGAGTCTGGCGCAAAGTTTCAACGTTGGCCTTATGAGTTATCTCTTCGGAAACATACTTGCCATATCAAGCGCAGAGGTCTGGATATCCATGGGATTGGCTGTAACAGCATTTTCAATAATACTGATGTTTTACAATGAATTCCTTTTTATTACATTCGACCCCGATTCAGCCATGGCCAGCGGCATTAAGGTAAGATATCTGGAAAGCACACTGATAATCCTGACCGCTATTGTGGTTGTCCTGGGGATGAAGATTGTGGGACTGCTGCTTGTGACAGCCTTAATAGTTATCCCTGCCGCTGCGGGTCTTCAAATATCAAAAAGTTTCTATCAGGCTATATCGATTTCTGTTGTTATAGCCTGTCTTTCTGTAGTTTTTGGGCTTTTTGTCGCCTTCTATATAAATCTTCCTGCATCGGGCTCGATAATTATGATTTCTGCATTACTATTTTGCGGTCTATTTTCCCTTCGTATGCTTAGATCAGGGACACAAACAAATTGAAGCCAACTAAAAGATCTGCAATTATAGTCATTATAATCATAACCGGCCTTGTCGCAGCAGCAGTATTTTCAGTCAAATGGCTGAACAACGAAAATAATCACAGGATATTCATATCAGGCAATATAGAGCTTACAGAGGTCAACATCGCTTTCAAGAACTCTGGAAGGATTATAGAGCTAAATATCGAGGAGGGCGACCCTGTAAAAAAGGGTATGATCATAGCCCGTCTTGATCAGGAACAATTATTGCTTCAGCGTGACCGCTTTCAGGCCATGCTTGATGCAGCCAGGGTTCAATGCTCTAAAATCCAGACCGAAATACAATATCAGTACGAAACCCTTAAAGGCAACACAGCATTGAGAAAAGCCGAAATGAATCAGGCAGGCGCCCGCCTTAAGGAGCTTTTATCCGGTTCAAGGGCTCAGGAGATCGAACAAATGCAGGCGATGACAGAACGGGCAAAAGCGGAATTTGAAAAGGCAAAAAAAGACTGGGAGAGGGCAAAGATCCTTTATGACAAGGGGGACATCTCTACGGCCAGGTACGATCAGGTCAAAACAGCTTATGAAAGCGCAGAAGCGGGTCTAAAACAAGCAAGGGAACAACTGGCGCTCGTTGTTGAGGGACCGAGGGAGGAAAATATCGAAGCTGCCCGCGCACAGGTTGCGGCAGCGAAGGCTGGCCTGCAGATAACCGAAGCGCAACGATTGGAGATCAAGAGGAAAGAACAGGACCTGGAATTGGCCCAGACTGATATAAAACGGGCCATTACCGAACTTGCGCTAATCGAATCTCAATTGAAGGATAATATTGCCGAGTCCCCAATAGACGGAGTTGTGTTAACAAAAGCGGCTGAGGCAGGCGAGATAATACCCGCAGGCGCACCGATAGTTACAATAGGTGATTTATACCATCCGTGGCTAAGGGGTTACATAAACGAGGAAAACCTGGACCGGGTGAAACTTGGAGGCAAGGCCAGAATCATTACAGATTCCGGGAAAATATTCTGGGGCCGCATCTCATTCATATCTTCTGAGGCGGAATTTACCCCAAAACAGATCCAGACGAAACAGGAACGGGTAAAACTTGTCTACAGGATAAAGATCAGCATCGAGAATCCGAATGGGGAGTTAAAATTGAATATGCCCGCAGACGCCGAAATATTGATGGACTCGTAAAAAAGTCTCCAAAGCCGTCGCTCCGGCGAAAGCTGAAACCCATAATCATCTGAAAACACAAGGTTCCGAAATCAATTTTTATCTCGAAAATAGACTTTTATTTTCATGATTCGTGGCGGCCCGAAGGGCCATGAGCGTTTATCTCGAAAATAAACCTCGTTGTTTATTTTTATCCTTCGTTGCGCCGCGAAGCGGCATGAGCGATTGTCTCGAATATAATCATGAATGATTCAATTATTATCCAGACCAGCAATCTAACCCGTTCCTTTGGCGACTTGACAGCGGTATCCAATCTCAATCTGGAAATATCGCGGGGTGAAATCTTCGGGTTGGTAGGGCCTGACGGGGCAGGCAAAACCACCACGCTTAGAATGCTTTGCGGTTTGATAGATCCGAGCGAGGGTCAGGCCCGTGTGGCTGGATTTGATGTGACAGAAGAGACAGAATCGCTAAAGGACCGCATAGGATACATGGCTCAACGTTTTGGTTTGTATGGCGATTTGACGGTTGAAGAAAACATCTTTTTTTACGCAGACCTTTTTGGCATCTCTCATTCCGGGATCGGCAAATCGATGGCCGCTCTCCTCAAGATGACCCGTATGGAGCCTTTTCAAAAAAGGCAGGCCAGCAAGCTCTCCGGCGGAATGAAGCAAAAATTGGCCCTTATGTGCACACTCCTGCATCGCCCCCAGATACTTTTTCTTGACGAACCTACAAATGGCGTTGATCCGCTCTCCAGGCGTGACTTTTGGGCCATTCTTTATCAACTGGTAAAGGAAGGGATGACGGTATTCGTTACCACCTCTTATATGGACGAGGCCGAACGGTGCAGCCGCGTAGGGCTGTTATATAAAGGGAGGCTCATACGGTGCGATTCTCCGTCCGCTATTAAGAATGACTTTAAGGAGGTGTGTTATGAAATCAAATGCTCTGACCAGCGAAAGGTAAAAGATGGCCTTTATGAGTTTGAAGGGGTAATAAGCGTCGAGCTATCGGGTTCCTCTCTTCACCTTTTCATCTCCCCTGATCTTATCTCAATAGCCGAGATTGAACATACCCTGAATGAAAGAGGGCTTGGACCTGTGACATCCAAAAAAATCAAACCCTCGCTGGAAGACGTTTTTATAGCTACGATTCACAAAGAACAAAGAATAAGGAGCGATAAGCGATAATAAGCAATCACATGAGTGATTCCACCCATGTGCCTTCTTCCCCTTTTGCAAGGGATTTCATTTCAATGCCGTTCAAAGCATGAACCGCACCTGCATGATAAACCATAACCCTTTCTTCCACCCAGACTGCTGTTGCCTGAAAATAACTATCCCCTTCTGACATAAGGATATAAGGCAGGAATGTTACCTTAAATTCCTCTGCAATGTGGTTCATTGGGATGGGAGTATCTTTAAATACTTTTTTCGAAGCCATCATTTTAGGAAAAGATTCTTTTTGTAATACATAATGTACTGCCATGGGTTTTGAAAATAGTTGTCGATGTTGAAGGTTAAGAAGGATATTTGTCATCATGCATTTATTTTTAATGACTTTGATTTATTGCCTTTTTTAAGGATTATGATGTTATAGACAAGCCCTCTTGTAGGCATTGTTGTCAATAATTTTAGGAGCAATCTGCTGTAGGAAATCTCTTCCACTATCCTCACCTCTCTTAATTTGGGCAAAAAGTATAAGGATACACTAAATCTTGTCAAAAAGCTTATGATAAAAACAAAAAAATATTTAGAGGCGAACAGGGTATTGTACTTCACGAGGACCCCGCCCAGAATCCCTCCGATTAATATGGCAATCCCATTCAACACATTATAATAAATTACATGGGAAACCCGCTGATGCGGCAGCGTGATATCAAAAAGAAAACTGAATGAGGCTATCTCGAATCCGGCCCAAACAAAGCCATTGTATATCTGTATCAGAACAAGATATCTTACGGATGATGAAAATATCCACAGTAATGGTATAAGAGGCAAAAGCAGCCCTGACAATACCAGTATCTTTCTTGTGCCATATTTATCCATAAGTTCTCCCCATACGGGCATTGCCAAAAATTTTATGATAAGGGAAGAGGCATTTATTATAGTAAATGTCTTATAATCAAGCCTTAGATCATAGAGCATATAGGGGGTAAAAAATGGGCCTGCAATATAAACGGCAAAATTCATGAGGGATAAATAAAAAATAAAAAACCTGTAATTCTTGAATCTTTCCTGCCTTAGAAAATCCATAAAATGAATCTTAAATTCTTTGAATATATCGTACATAGGCTCATATTTTTTTGTTAAGAAGAAAAAAGAGAGCATCCTGGAGATCAAAGCTAAGATAAAGATTATCATAAATCCTATATACTGCCTTTCCTTACCATTTGAAAAAGACTGCAGTATATATCCCCCAACCACAAAGGTAAAAAAAGCCACAAAACCTGCGATTTTATTCCTATGGCCGAAATAGGTTCCCCTGACGTTTTCATCAACCAGATCGCCCATCCAGCTATTCCATGCGGGTCCCAGAATCATTCCAAATATCCAATAGAGGCATACCAATAATAACAGGGATATGATTCTCAGGCTGCCCCAAAAAAATACAAGGATGATTGGGATGTACGTCAGCCCCTGAAGAAGCGCAAATATACAAATAAATCTTTTTCTTGATTTAAGTAGTTTTAATAACCTGCTGGAGTATATTTGAAATAGAGAACCTAAAGTATGCGGCAAAGAGGCCAGCAACCCTAGATATATATTGTTAGCCTCTAAAAAAACTGCATAAGCGCTAAAGAAGGATTCGCCAAAACCTACCATAGATGAATAAAAGGCCCCATCCAAGACAGAGTATTTCAGGCTCTTCTTTATCTTAATCCTATAAGAATTACCAGTATGTTCCATAAACTGCGGTTTTTGTCTTTTTACAGGTTCATTCGATAGTAATCTTTATAAACGCAATCAAGCTTGATGGCTTCTCATTATACTTAGGCCATGATATAAGTCATCATAATATTATCATAATATTATATTACTATATTCCCTTGCTTCTCCACTTTCATTATTGACTATACTTTATTGACTTTATAGTATTGTTTAGCTTATATTTTATTATGAATATAAAGACAAACCCTCATGGCCCTTTTGGAACGCCACGAAGCATGAAAATCGAATCTAGTTCCTTGACAAATATCATGGCATCTTTTGCCCCTTTTAGCCATCACAAAACATGAAAACAGAATCTATGTCCGAGATAAACGGATTAAATCCCTATACAGTTGAATGTGAGGACCTTGTTAAAAGATTCGGCAGTTTCATCGCGGTGGATCATATATCATTCAAGGTTTCCAGGGGCGAGATATTCGGCTTTCTTGGCCCTAACGGCGCTGGCAAATCCACTACTATTCGAATCATGTGCGGCCTGTTGCTGCCTTCGGAAGGAAAGGCCAGGGTAAACGGATTTGATGTAGCAGCGCAGGCCGAGTCCGTTAAAAAAAGCATAGGCTATATGTCTCAGAGGTTTTCTCTCTATGATGACCTTACTGTTGAGGAAAACATCGCATTCTTCAGCGGCATTTACAGCATACCGAAAAAGCTGCGCCGTGAAAGGATGGGATACGTGCTGAAGATGGCCGGACTGGAAGACCGAAAAGATACATTGACCCGGCTCTTGCCTGGCGGCTGGAAACAGCGTTTGGCGCTTGGCTGTGCTATCCTGCACCAGCCTCCGATCCTTTTTCTGGACGAACCTACATCCGGGGTTGATCCGATTGCCCGCAGGGAATTTTGGGATATTATATACCAGCTCTCTGAAGCCAGCCATACCATCTTCGTTACAACACACTATATGGACGAAGCTGAATACTGTCACCGTATCGCCCTGATGTACGGAGGGAGAATAATATCCATCGGCGCCCCCTCCGCATTAAAAGAGTCTTTCAAAGCCAATATAATCTTGCATCTGGATTCTTCTTCGCCATTAGAAAGCATAAAGGCGCTCGAAGGAAGGGAGGGCATACTGGATGTAGCAATGTTTGCCGGAAGCATACATATAAGGGTACCTAATCAGGAATCCGAAATACCAAAAATCCACCGAATACTGGAAGATCATGAAATTCATGTCAAACGTCTCGAGACAATACAGCCATCGATGGAGGATATATTCGTTGCCATGATTGAAGAGGAGGAAAGAAAAACAGATTGAATATCCGAAGAACCCGCGCTATAGCAAGAAAGGAGTTTATCCATATAATTCGCGATACACGAAGTCTTATTATGGCCCTCGCATTGCCGTTCTTATTGCTGTTGCTGTTCAGCTATGCCCTTACCCTCGATGTTGATCGTATCCCCACCGTAATATTAGACTCAGACAAAAGCCCGCAAAGCCGCGAGTTGATTCAATTATTTCACGGTTCCCGATATTTTCAGATCGTAGGCTTTGCGGATAAATATGAATCAATAGACCCGCAGATCGACAGCGGCAAGTGTCTTCTTGCAGTCGTTATCCCTTCAGGTTATTCACGCGACCTTCTGTCAGTGGCAGATGCAAAGGTACAAATATTGCTGGATGGCAGTGACTCTAATACTGCATCTATAGCCCTTGGGTATGCAGAAGGCATTCTAAGTCTGTATAAATTCAGGTTACTGTCCGCCGCCTGCGAACGTAAAGGACAAAAAAGACCGGTTGCCAATGCGGTTCAGGCGCATCTCAGGATCTGGTATAACAGCGAATTAAAATCAAAAAACTTTATTGTTCCTGGCCTAGTTGCGGTAATTATGATGATTATCACATCCCTTCTTACTTCATTAACAATCGCCAGGGAATGGGAGATGGGGACTATGGAACAATTACTGTCCACACCCCTCAGATCCGCAGAGCTCGTATTGGGAAAACTAACCGCCTTCTTCAGCATAGGAATGATCGATACGGTCATAGCAATTGTAACAGGGGTGTTCATTTTTGATGTGCCTCTCAGGGGGAGCACTTTCTTTGTTTTTGCAACAAGTTGCATATTCCTTTTCGGAGCCCTATGCATGGGGATGATGATTTCCGCCCTGACCCGTCAGCAATTGTTGGCGCATCAGTTGGGGATAATATCCTCGTTTCTGCCTGCCTTCCTGCTGTCAGGCTTTATATTCTCGATCGAAAATATGCCCCATGTCATCCAAATAGTAACATATTTTGTGCCTGCACGTTATTTCATAACGATCCTAAAAGGGATATTTCTTAAAGGCGTGGGACTGCGTATCCTCTGGATGGAGGTCGTTTTGCTGATCTTATTCGCATGTTCGGTCTTTATGATTGCAACCAAAAAACTCAAAAGAAAGCTGGTTTGATGCCTATGTGGGGACGAATCTTTGAAATTGTCAGGAAGGAGTTCAATCAGGCGCTCAGAGACCCTCGAATGCGTGCCATATTGTTCGTGCCCCCTATCGTGCAAACGATTATCTTCGGCTATGCCATCAACATGGATATCACAGATATTAAAATAGCCTGGATGGATATGGATTGTACACCTGCAAGCCGTGATTTATACCAGACATTTGATGCATCGCCATATTTTCAGGTGGTTTGCACATTGTCGAAAGAATCCGAAATCAGGCATGCACTGGATCAGGGAAAAGCAAAGGCAGTGGTGCGCGTTCTTCCAGGCTTTGGCAGTAAGATCTTGAAAAATAAGCCTGCCGCGGTTCAATGCCTGATAGACGGCACTGACTCGAATACCGCCTCTATCATATCAAGGTATGTCAATCAGCTTATAGCCCTTTATATCCCTTTATCTTTAGATTTAAATAGTGGTCACCTGCGAGTTTTGCATCTTGAAACAGAGACAAGGCTATGGTTCAATCCTGATCTCAAAAGCAGGGATTATTTTGTTCCAGGCGTATTGGTCAATATTATTGCATTAGTGACAATAATGCTGACAGCAATGGCCATAGTAAGAGAAAAAGAGATCGGCACCATGGAGCAGCTTATGGTCACCCCAGTCAGACCAATCGAATTAATAATAGGGAAAACCCTGCCATTTGCCGTGGTCGGGCTTATTGATGTAATCTTGATAACAACAGCAGCAATCTTGGTATTTCGTATACCATTCAGAGGAAGCGGCATTGTTCTATTAACAGCATCATCACTCTTCCTTCTCACTACACTTGGGACAGGGTTGTTCATCTCTACTATCTCTCAAACTCAGCAGCAGGCATTGATGTCCACCTTTTTCTTTATGATGCCCGCCCTTCTGCTCAGCGGATTTGCTTTTCCCATCCGCAATATGCCCGTTTTAGTACAATATTTGACTTATTTAAATCCGCTGCGCTATTTTATTGAAATTGTCCGCGGTGTCTTTTTAAAGGGGACGGGCATTTCTGTCTTGTGGCCTCAGATGGTTGCGCTGCTTATATTCGGAATTTCTGTCCTTGGTATGAGTGTATTGAGATTTCACAAACGGCTGGATTAAGAATTAAATTTTCAATGCGATAACTTTACGCCATCAGGAACACTAAAAAACGCACTATAATACACTATAATAAAAGATGCATAGGAAAAGCACCTCAATGCGATCAAGATAGAGAAAGGAGAAAAATGGAAAAAATAATAAGATTCGGTGTCTCAATGGACTCTAAATTACTGAATATGTTTGACAGACACATCCATAAGAAAGGATATACAAACCGGTCTGAAGCTATTCGTGACATAATCAGAGATCATTTGGTATCTCAGGAATGGATGAATGCTGATTCAGAAACCATCGGAACGATTACTCTCGTGTATGATCATGAAAAAGGTGACATAAGCGAACGTCTAATAGAATCACAACATCATTACTGTGATAACATTATATCTAGCATTCATGTACATCTGGATAAACACAATTGTCTGGAAGTCCTTGTCGTAAGAGGAAAGGCTAATAAAATCCAGGAAATATCCGACCATCTGATAAGCAACAGGGGCGTAAAACACGGAAAGCTGACAATGACTACTACAGGCAAGAAATTGGTTTGAATCTTTGATTTTTACATTAGTGTTATTAGGGCGTGCTTTTATCAAATGGAAATCCTCATGCCCTTTAAGTCTATTATACAGAAATTTGGAAACTCATTTTGTATAAGTAAATAATATTCGATTTCACAGATAGTCTAAAATGCAACAGGGCTCATAAAATCTATACCGATTATCGAGTTTCCAAATTTCTGATTATATGCATTTACCTAATCATTTCTATTTGACAAATAATTTTATTTATGTAAAATGCACTCAGCTAATAAAGCTGATTGATAATTCACCACGGATTTTCACTGAATTGCAGTGGACAATCATTTTCCGTGATATTCCGTGTACTTCCGTGGTAAACACCCATGGCCTTTTAGGCTACCACGAATCATGAAAATAGAAGCTATTTTCGTAATAAACGTTCATGGCCAAACATAAATTGGCCACCCCCGCGAATGAAAATGTATTTTCATGGTAAAATCATGTGGTAACGTAATTTAATTGGCTCACGGTGAACGATTGCCAAAAATCAAAACAAGGCCAATAAGAGATACCTGACAAGTATCTTTTTATTATATAAATAGATAGGTATTTCAACTAAAATTCTTTTTTAGGAAAGGAGACATAAATGTCCCGAAAATTATCTTCACTTTCTTGTCATTTGAAAGGCCTTTTTTATCTTTCTTTTTTATCAATGATCGCCTTATTCCTTGCTTTGCCATTTTGGGCTAAGACATCTTTTGCTGAATTCGAGCAAGAGGTTGTGGTAAGCGGAGTTATAGAAATAGAGGCCCAAAACTTCCGCCGAAAATTTAACGATCCCGATATGGCAGAGGAAAAAGGAAATGACCTTGCTCTTGCTACTGTTGAAATAGGTATAGATGCCAAAATACATCCATCCGTTCAAGGGCATCTATTACTATTATGGGAAGAGAATGAAAGCGAAGATCTGCAGGATTTGCTTGACGAAGGCACCATAACCATCTCCAATCCTGAAAAATGCCCTTATTATCTTACCGCAGGGAAGATGTACCTTCCTTTCGGTTCATTTGAATCCGGTTTTGTCACCGATCCCCTTGCCCTGGAACTGGGCGAAATAAATGAGACAGCAGTGCAATTAGGATATAAAACTGGGATTGCCGATCTGTCTTTTGGCTTATTTAATGGAGACCGTGACAAGGTTGATGAGTACGATAAGATAAGGAGCTATTTTGCCAACCTGAGTATGGACTATTCATATGAGCCTTTAAGTTTGAATATGGGCCTTTCATATCTATCAAATATCGCCGACACTGATGGACTTGAAGGTGCTACCATAGACCCGAATACAGGGGAACCTATGGATATAACCGAATATGTTCAGGGCCTTGGCGTATATGTAGAAGCAACTATGGGGCAGATATATTTATCAGGCGAGTATATCGGCGCTATTGAAAATTTCGAACCTACGCTATTTGGAGGCAGATCCTGTAGGCCTGCCACCATAAATGTCGAATTTGGCTGGGACACACCTGAAAAACTATTTCTTGGGTTGAAATATGAAGAGTCAAGCGATATGGAAATCGAAGGCATTGATTTTAATTTTGCCAAGAGGCGGTACGGAGCCGTGATGTCCTATCCAATTTTAGATGCAGCGTCATTAAATCTTGAATATCTTATTGAAAAGTATAATCTTGTTGACAGCGGGAAAAATAATGTCTTAACCGCTCAACTGGCTATAGAGTTCTGATATATCTTTTTTATTGATATATTATGCCTTATTTTTTCAAAGCGTCAGGCAATGAATGATCAATGAACCATTTGCCTGGCGCTTTTTGTTTTTTCATATTAAACGATCATGGCCAAACATACATTACAGCAATTCTCATTTTGACCAATTTCTATTCCATATAAAGCATATGAAGATGACGAGAATACTATATGCTGCTTTGAAAAACGCCATAATGAGAATTGCTGCATACATTAGCCCCTCCCGTGAATGAAAATGTATTTTCATGGTAAACGCCCATGCCGGTTTTAGCGGCACAACGAATCATGAAAATAGAATCTATTTTTCGTAATAAATTTTTCATGTTGCCTATTGACCCTTGATATGACGACATTTCAAATTCGTGTGTCAGGGCTGCATAAAAAGGCAAAAAAAGGCAAAAATTGGACAAAATTTTAAAAAATATTTATAATTAAATAAGAGTCTAATATGGCTTGTTCTGTGAAACAGTTTATTTTTTATGTATATTATATTTTTTGTATTTTTTTAATTCCTCTACTTTTGCACTTTTTTAAAATAAGTCATATTTATCAATAAGATATAGGATCAACCTAAATAGCATGTTTTATCAATATTTTCA
>JAFGSM010000184.1 GCA_016934595.1 bacterium
GTCACCGATATATTAATAAAATATACACTAAATTTATAATATCATACTGATATTTTTGACCGATTTAGACTTTTTACGAGGCCATCATACTTAAATGGCTGACGAAAGGCGTGACGTTTTGAAGGGTTCTGTTTTCGATCAAACCAAATCAAGGAAGACACGCGGTTGTTTTGTCATTGCGATACTATGCGTTATATTATGCATCACCTTGAGCATCTCTGTCCGTTTGCCATGCTCAGAAATAAATGCCTCAGACTGGCAAAGACGCTCGACCCCTCACTTTTGTCTTTTTTATCAGAAAAGTGACCATCTGCTTGCGGACTATATTATGGAAAAGGCCGAGGAGGACTATAAAAGAATAGTCGAGCACATAGGCATCAATCCGGAGATAACAGCCAAGGTCTATCTCGCCCCCGATCTTAATACATACATAGCGCTGCAGCCCGAAGGCAGAAATACCCCAGAATGGTCTATCGGGGTATTTTATCCAGAACAAAGCCTTATCCTGCTCCTTTCCCCAAAGGCCAGAAAAATCGGTCATCCTGACCTGCGCCAGATCATGGCGCATGAGCTTACCCATTTTATTATGCACACAATAAGAAGGGAGAAAGATGTCGATCTGCCTGCATGGCTACATGAAGGTCTTGCCATGTATGAAGCGCGCCAGTGGGACTGGCGATGCCGCACCGTGATGGCTCAAACATCTCTGGGCCGTTCCTTTATCCCGCTCTTATCATTGGCAAAGGGATTCCCTGCAGAAAAAGACCTTGCAGACCGTGCCTACGCCCAGAGCATCAGCGTTATTACTTATATAATCAATAAATATGGACCAAGCGCCCTTAATGGGATAATCAAAAATCTCGTTGATGGGCATACAACACAGGAGGCGTTTGAAAATGTATTGGGCGTTTCGATCGAGGATTTTGAAAAACAATGGCATGTTTATCTTCGTATGCGTTACACATGGATACCTGTTATTACCAGCGGTTTTACCATCTGGTTTCTTATTTCCTTAATGGCTTTCGGGGTTTATATCTATAAGAAAAAACTGGATAAGAAAAAAATGGCTGTCTGGGAGATAGAGGAGCAGATCGATTCCTTGTCTTGAGACGGCTATCTGTTGTCACTTCCTTAAAAAACCATTTGAGTGTAACCAAAATAGAACATTGTTGCCTGTTCCAGTTTTCCAGACATGCTGGATTCCGTCTTTCGCTGGAATGACAAAATAAAAAATCGCACTATTACGGTTACACTCAAACCATTTTTTAATTGCTGCTTGCAAAACACTTGCAAAACATTAAAATCAAGATATAATTATTTATGAGGTTAGATATTATGTCTGAAAAAAATAATAACCACGAAGACACTGGTTTTACAATCGTAGACAAAAGGATTGGATCAAAAAGAGAATCCAGCCCTGATGCGGATAAAGAGCAACTTTATGAAAAATCCGGAACGTCTTCTATGGATGACTTTAAGGAACGTCGATCTGACAATACAGAAGAGCCTGGACAAACAGATCGTCAGCAGGCGCCATTGCCTGAGGTAGATTTTTCATCATTTATAATATCACTCAGCACGTCCGTCTATATTCACCTTGGCGATATCCCTGATCCGGTTACTAATGAAAAAACCATCAACCTTGCTATGGCAAAACAGACCATCGATCTTATATCAATGCTCAAGGCGAAAACCGAAGGGAACAGGACCGAAGAAGAAGACAAGCTGATAGAAGATATGCTCTACAATTTGAGGATGAGATTTGTCACCGCATCAAGATAAAAGTCCATAGTCGCCGGTCTATTATTTTTTTCAGACTTTTTGCCATCCTGCATTAATCTAGCCTCCATAACTATGCATCAATATTGCAACTTTACATGATAACTTTTTCACATATTTAACGTCTATATTCATTGCTACTTCAATCCTTGAGATTACAATTTTTTTGAAAATAGATTGTTTTTCATATCGAAAACTTTGGAGAAAAGCAATGTTAAGCCGCTATTTTAAAGGAAAACTAGACAAAATATTCTCGCCCTTTTTTAGGTTTTTCCCTGACAATAAACTAATCCCCAACATCCTAACATTATCAGGTTTATCTTTTAGCCTTATTTCAGGCACGTTTTTTGCATTTGATTTTATCAGGGTAGGCGGTGTTTTCATCCTTTTCGCAGGTTTTTTTGACATCATAGATGGGTCCTATGCAAGGGTCTTCGATAAGACATCCTCATTCGGGGCATTTATTGATTCCACATCCGACCGTTATGCTGATATGTTTATCCTTAGCGGTCTGGGTATAATGTATGCCCTGAAATTCAAAACCGGTTATTTGATCCTGACCCTTGTAACAATGATCGGCTTTGTCATGGTTAGCTACACAAAGGCAAGGGCCGAAACCATCATTTCTAAATGCGATGTTGGCATTATGGAACGGCCTGAACGGATGATTTTGCTGATCATTGGGGCATTTACCCTCCGGATCGATCTTTGTTTATGGATCCTGGCCATTCTAACGCATTTCACCGCCTTGCAAAGGATATGGTATACATATCAAAAATTAGAGGTTAAGGAGATTGGGTTAAAGGAGGTATTATAGGGCCATGTATCTATTTAATAATTCAGAAGATACAGTCGATGAATATAAATATGAAAATGAGGTTCTTAAAGAAGATACCGAGGTTGAGGCTGACGAAATAAATATAACAAAAGAAGAGGCGGCATTTGATCATCAGATCAAATATTACCTTAAAGAAATCGGAAGGGTTTCCCTTCTCAGCAGAGAGGAGGAAAAAAATCTTGCCAGAAGGATAGCGGAAGGGGATGAAAAGGCAAGGTCCGATTTAATAGAAGCAAACCTTCGGCTTGTGGTAAGCATTGCCAAAAAATATATCAACAACGGGCTCCCCTTTATGGATCTAGTGCAGGAAGGTAACATTGGCCTTATAAAGGCCGTTGAAAAATTTGATTTTAAACGTGGCTGCAAATTCAGCACCTATGCAATATGGTGGATCAGACAAGCCATAACCCGCGCCCTTGCCGATAAGGCAAGGATAATCCGCATTCCGGTGCATACCCTGGATGCGATAAAGGCTATGCTTAAGGTCTATCAGCGTCTTCAACAAGATATGAAAAAGGATCCTAATTTGCGGGATATTGCAGTTAAAATGGGGCTCAATGATCAAAAAATCCATGAGCTTTGGGGCGTGATAAAGACCCCGATCTCCGTTGAAACGCCGGTTGACATGGATGGCAATTTCAATATTTCTGATTATATTGAAGACAAAAAAACCTTGTCGCCTATGGAACGTGTCATTAAACAAAATCTTTCAGAAATGATTCAATTCGTGCTGGACACATTGTCAGAAAGGGAAAAAAAGATCATTGAGATGAGATACGGCATAGGAAGCAATAAAGAGAAAACACTGGAAGAGATAGGAGAATATTTTCATCTCACACGGGAGAGAATTCGGCAGATCGAAGAAAAGGCCCTTCAAAGGCTTAAAGACCCGGATTGCATCCATCCACTGATGGAGTTCGTTCAGAACTCTTGAAAACCTGACCGAATTTTTATATCATGTTTTCCATCGAAACGTTTTCCCGATAAATCCGGGAACAACCTCTTTCTAATTGAAATTGAAACTATAATTATTTACATATCATGAGGAGGAAAACATGACATCAAAAAGGCGTCTTGTACCTTTATTAATTATCATTAGTCTTTCCTGTTTTATCTTAGGGCTTGTGGTAGCATCCATGCTCAATTTTACACCTTCAAGCGTTGCAGTTGATTCACAACAAAAAGAAGGGCGGACAGACCTGCCGGAAGTCCAGATCATCTCGCCCAACACTTTCGTAAATATTGCAAAGAGGCTCAATCCCACTGTGGTATATATCAGTTCCACTCAAGTTATAAAGGGATTCCAAAACTTCCATCCACCCCTAAAAGACCCCTTTCGCGATTTTTTCGGCGACGACTTTTTTGACAAATTCTTTGGCATCCCCAAGGAAGGGCTAAAGCAAAAAAGCCTCGGGTCTGGTTTTATAATTGACGAAAAGGGATATATCCTTACAAATAATCATGTAGTCAGGGATGCCGAGGATATATTTGTAACGCTCTCCGACAACAACGAATATAAGGCCAAGATCATTGGGAAGGACGAGGACATGGACGTGGCGCTACTTAAGATAGAAGCAAAAGAAAACCTGCCCATTGCAAAACTGGGGGATTCTGATGCGCTTCAGATCGGAGAGTGGGTAGTCGCTATTGGCAATCCCTTTGGACTCGAACATACAGTCACCGCAGGGATTGTAAGCGCCAAATGGCGCACCATAGGTCAGGGACCTTATAATTCCTTTATTCAAACTGATGCATCCATCAATCCTGGAAACAGCGGCGGACCTTTATTCAACATCAAAGGTGAAGTGGTTGGGATTAATACGGCGATCATCTCTGAAGGCCAGGGGATAGGCTTTGCTATCCCTATCAATATGGTGAGCGATGTCTTGGAAGACCTTAAAAATGAGGGCAAGATCAGACGAGGCTGGCTTGGATTGATGATACAGAAGGTTACACCAGACCTTGCCAAATCCTTTGGCCTAAAGGAAAACAAAGGCGCTCTTGTAGCCGAGGTAGTTGAGGGAAGCCCTGCTGATAAAGCCGGAATCAAAAGCGGGGATGTAATCACCAAGTTTAAAGGCAAGGAAATCAGAGAATATACAGATCTTTCTCGATATGCTGGATTGACAAGACCTGACACAAAAGTTGAGATAGAACTTATCAGGGATGGGAAGATTATGGAACTTAATGTAAAGATAGGAGAATTTGAAGACGGCGAAAAAAGCCGCCTGGCCAAAGAAGAAGAATCTGCCCTTGGAATGAGGCTTCAAAATATCACGCCTGAGTTGGCAAAACACTTTAACCTTGGTCAATCAAAAGGCGTGCTCGTAACGGATGTAAAGCCGGATAGCCCTGCCGATAAAGCAGGCGTGCAGCGGGGAGATATAATAATAGAAGTGAATCGCAAAAAGGTCGAAAATATTAAAGAGTTTGACAAGGCAATCAAAACATCAGGCAAAGAAACTGTCCTTCTTTTAATCAACCGTGAAGAACGGCCGCTGTATATTGCTATAGGACGTTAAATGGCGTTGACAAAGCCGTATGAGATATGATAAATACCTATGGAAAATACCCTCTTGACATGAAATAA
>JAFGSM010000185.1 GCA_016934595.1 bacterium
AAGTTCTATTTTTCAATAAGATATCTGGTCAAACAAAACAACATAATTTGTCAATTTTTTCATAAGGTTACACAAAAAGTGCAAAAGTAGAGTTTCATAATTCTAAAACTAATATCTAAAACCTGCTTGAGACCTAATGATAATAAAAGACTAATTTTAAAACAAGTCTGAGGATAGGGATTGTCAAGGAGAAAATAAATACGGTAGACGGAGAGACTAATCCCTCCGTCTGCTCGACCCGCAAAACTGAATTTGAATACCTTTTCTATGGCATGATATAACAGAATATCAAGAAAGAATGAAACACAGCCGGCTATCCATGGAATGTAAGAAACTCGATCCAAAATTTGAAAAAGCTATGGCAGAGGAAGGATTAACTGAGGATGGAATCCTATGGCCAAAATATTGAGAGGAGAGATTCATCGGGCGGATTTGAATCCTGTTCGGGGTCAGGAGCAGGCAGGCTTATGCCTCGTGCTCGTTTTGAGCACGATATATTTAATGAACATTCAGTTACAGCCATAGCTGTAGCCATAGTGATATAGCACTGATATAAATGATCAATTTCAAGTTTCTCCCCACAACATCTGAAGAGTTGAAATATCTTGGCTGGAAGCAGCTTGATGTCATCCTGGTTTGCGGAGACACCTATATTGACAGCCCCTTCATAGGGGTGGCAGTGATAGGCAAGGTGCTTTTGGCTCACGGTTATAAGGTGGGGATAATAGCCCAGCCCGATATTGCCTCCGGCGACGATATCTCACGTCTTGGCGAGCCCAGGCTATTCTGGGGCATAACCTCCGGAAACGTGGATTCGATGGTTTCGAATTATACCGCATCCAAAAAACGAAGGAAAAAGGACGATTTCACGCCAGGCGGGGTCAATGACAGAAGGCCTGACAGGGCGCTGATTGTTTACGCTAATCTGATCCGCAGATATTTCAAGGATACGGTTCCTCTTATATTAGGCGGCATAGAGGCAAGCCTGAGAAGGACCGCTCATTATGATTACTGGAGCAACAAGATAAGACGGTCAACCTTGTTTGAGGCAAAGGCGGATATCCTTGTCTATGGTATGGGTGAAAAGGCAGTTTTAGAGCTTGCCGATAAACTCAAAAGGGGCGAGGATTATAGAGATATCAGGGGGATATGTTATATTGACAGCCGTCATAGAAAGGGGTATCTGAAACTTCCTTCCTATGAAAAGGCATCCAAAGACAAGGCATCCTTTTCGGAGATGTTTCACACATTCTATGAAAACAACGATCCCTTGACTGCGAAGGGCATGACTCAAAAGCATGGAGACCGCTATCTTATTCATAATCCGCCTCAAGCATTGTCAACCCCTGCTGAGCTTGATTACATCCACAACCTTGATTATGAGAGGGATGTCCACCCTTTTTATAAGGAAAAAGGGGCCGTCAGGGCAGTAGAGACAATAAGGTTTTCAATAATAAGCCACAGGGGCTGTTATGGTGAATGCAGCTTCTGCGCAATACCCGTCCATCAGGGAAGGGCTGTGATATCAAGAAGCCAGGGATCGATACTGAAAGAGGTCAAAGAAATCACCAAACAACCCGGATTTAACGGCATTATCTATGATGTAGGGGGACCGACTGCCAATATGTACAAAATAGAATGCCGCAAAAAAACAAAATCAGGAGGATGCAAGGATCGAAGATGCCTGTATCCTTCCATCTGCCCTAATTTGAAACCAGATCATAAATTTCAGATAGACCTGCTTAAAAGGATAAGAAATATCCCTAAGATAAAAAAGGTATTTGTGGCCTCCGGTATCCGGTACGACCTTGTATTGAATGACGACAAATCAGGCATGGATTATTTGAGGGAACTTGTCAGTCACCACATTTCCGGTCAATTAAAGGTGGCCCCCGAGCATAGCGAGGCCCATATCCTGAGACTTATGGGAAAGCCCGCCGTCGATGACCTGTTGTCCTTCAAGAAGATTTTCGACATGCTCAACAGGCAATTTTCCAAAAGGCAGTTTCTTACCTATTATTTCATCGCAGCCCATCCGGGCTGCGTCTATAATGATATGAAGAAGCTGAAGATATTCTGCCAGCAAAGGCTTAGACTATACCCCGAGCAGGTCCAGATATTTACCCCGACGCCTTCCACCTATTCAACATTGATGTATTACACTGGGATCGATCCTTTTTCAGGAAAAGAAATATTTGTTGAAAAGGATATGGCAAGGAAGGAAAAACAGAAGGGGATATTAAAACCATATTAACCCTTTATGGTTGTCTTTTCTCTTATAGACGAAGCATTTTGCCTCCAGCGATCCAAAGAGCCCCTTCTGGGTTGAGCTCCTGTAAAGTATAAGTCCCATGTCTTTTTTTTCCAATCCCATATCTCCCGTGACAAAGAAATCAGCAAGGGGATGAAAATTATACCAATTTACGGGTCTTTTAATAGTGACATTTTTATAGAGATCGGTTATTTCATTAAAACTTTCATATTGATTGAAGCCCAGACCCCCGTTTATTTTATGCGGGGGGATGCTTTCCTGAACAAGGGCATAGCTTTCCCTCCATTGCAGATCTATAGATAGCCTGGAGCCTGCGATTTGAAAAATGAATGCCGAATAGATAAGGACGAATACTGTTATCAAAACGGCCCTGCTTTCATTGAGAAAGGAAAAATGATGCAAAAACAGATATATCATCAGGATGGAGATGGGATAAACGTACCGGTCATAGTGCAGTCCGATGGCTATGGTTGTCAAAAGGATGAAAACACCCCAGAAGCAGAAGAAGGTTGCCCCCGCATCACGTTTTATGGCAATTTCTTTTTTATGCCCTATATTATTACCATGCGACGATTTTACATTTGATACAGGGGGCTTATTTACTTTGGATGGGATGGCATGTCCAGGCGATGATGATGTTGTCGCTTTAGATGCTTTTAGGCAGTCTGTAGTTGCGGCCTTATTTCCCCTGGAGCTGATGGCATGTTCCGAAAGCTTCGTCAGAAATAGAATAGCGCCCGTTGCAGTAAAAATGGTCAAAAGGCTTGCCGCCTGATCAGATTTTAGCAGATTGACAGTGAATACCTTTGTCAGAGCGCCAGCTCTGAATATGCTGGGAAGATAGGGCATCAGGCGGTTATTTTTTAGAAACATGCTGATAGTCCCGATGGAGACAAAAAGGATGGATATAACCAGGAAAGTGCAATTCGTGCATAATTCCATGATCCTCTTCGGGCGCGCTATAAGCGTAACAAAGAGCGCTATGAATAGCGGGGCAAGATACAGCGGGATGTAGTGCAGGAAAAAGAGGATATCATAATAGATTTGTAACAATATTTTGACAGGGCCTTTTGTGCCTTTGAAAATTGTCAGATATTTGGATATGGTTTGGTCGTGAGGGACATCGGTCTGTATGACCTTAAATTTGGAAAGCAATACATAGAACAATGCGATTGCAAGCAGCGGGATTGCCGCTGAAATAATGCAATGAAACATGTCGCCCTTTTTCAATTCCTTTTTATAGAGAAGGCACACTGCCATAAGCGCAACCGGTATGGAAACAGCGTGTTGCCTTGTGAGTATGGCAAGGGCGGCGAAGATGCCTCCTGTATAGAGAAAGGCATACCGTTCCCTTCGCAGTCCCTTGACAAGGAAAAGGATGGAAAATACGGAATAGAACATGAAAAAGGGCTCGGTCATGTACCAGTCTATCATCCTCAGGGAAATCGGGCTGATCAGGAGCGCCAGTGAGCCGAACAAGGCCGGAAAGGGTTTTATCCCCATCTCCAGGAGCAGCAGATACATCCCTGTTAGCAAAAGAAAATTTGCCAGGTAAACGGATATGTTGAGAACCCTGAGCTGGAAACCGAAGACATGGCAGAGGACATTGCTGAAAAAAAGCTGCCCGATGAGGGATGATGCCGAGTAAGTAATGTCGATCCGGTTTGTCTCGTATAGGACCCTGGCGCAACGGGCGTAAATGCCCCCATCTCCATGCGCGTGATTGTAATCAGACGGAATAATGAGAAACGAAAGGATGAGAAAACAGAGGATCACCCCTACGGGCCACCATGTCCTTTTCAGAATACCCTTTTTCGCGCCTTCTTTTTCTTTTTGAGCCTGCGTGGTCTTGGCGTTATACAAATTCATTTGTTCTCTTACTCTCTGGAATTCTTGCCTGGCGGCATGCCTTTCCTTTTGATTTTGGGTGACCGTGCCGTTGTAAATCTTCATAGGGTTTTCTCCTTATCTTTTTTTGCAACGCAGAACACAGACAGGCCAAATGGGAATGCCATCCCTTGCAACAACAGCCGAAAGCGCCTCATCATCATTTTTCACACCGCTGTGATAGAGAACGTCCAGGGAAAGCACCATGGAAAACTTCATATCTTTAAAGGGGATGTCGCACACTGATGCCCTCACCGCGTTTTTGAGACCGCGTATCTTCAGGAATTCGAAGGCATAAGGGGATGAATCGATGCCCCATGCTTCAGCGCCCCTGAATGACGAAAGAAGCCTTCCTGTGCCGCATCCTGCATCGAGTATCCGCAAACGTCTGGAAGGCCGGCTGAACTTAAAGACGCTGCGTATGACAATATCGCGCAGCCCTCGATACCACCAGTAGTCATCCTCCATCCTGAACATGCGTGCGTATTCTCTCGGTTCCATTCAATGTTCCACTTTCCTGATGATGGAACAGATATGACTGATCCTCTCCTCATCGATCTCGGGATACAGGGGGAGGGACAGTATCTCTGATGATAGGCGTTCCGATTCAGGGAAATCCCCCCGATTATATCCGAGCCACTTATATGCCTCCTGATAATGAATGGGAGACGGATAGTGGATGAGCGTGTGTATGCCTTTTAGCTTTAATCGCTTTTGTAGATCATCCCTCTTCAGTGACCCGTCGCCAAACACCTTGATTGTTTCATTGTCAATGGCAAGCCTGATGAACCAGTTGGCAACGCCGAACCGGCTGTGCATCATCTGACCCCTTTCGCCGAAAATGTTGGTCAGCCTCAAGGTTACAGACCGCACAGAATGGTTATCATGATATATCTTGAATAGCTTTTGCGCAGTAAGGCTGGACAGTTCATATATTCCCTTAGGATTTATAGGTGCATCCTCGCTCACCGGCAGTTTTACCGAAGGCCCGTATTCCCCGCGCGTGCCGCTAAAGATAAGCCTCACACCTGGGTTGTATCTCCTGCATGCCTCCAGGAGTATCGCCGTCCCCTTGATATTTATGTCAATGTCAGGAAAGGGATTCGAGAGACTCAGGACATGGTCGTTTTGCCCTGCCAGATGAAAGATGTAATCCCTGTTCCGGACAAGATATTTGACACTGCTTTCATCCCTGACATCGCTAAAATTGACGCGCACCTTTTCCTTGACAGGTTCGATATTGAAAAGGTTTCCCCCGTGATCCTCGATCATGGCATCCAAAAGGGTCACCCTGGCTCCGAGGTTCACAAGGCGTATCGCAAGGTTGCTCCCGATGAATCCCAATCCCCCTGTGATCAGGATATCCTTATCACGTAGCTGTTCTGTATATCCCTTTTTTCGCATGTCGCTTCTCCCGATATGGATCCCTGGTGAACCTCCCTGACGATGAACTGAGGGGTCTGATTGCTGCCAAGAAACATGCGGCCAAGATACTCACCCAGGAGGCCGAGGATAAAAAGCTGCACCCCTGAAAAGATGATTATCATTATGGCCAGGGATGCCCACCCGATCGGAAGCGCAGGATTGGCAATCCTTTCAATGACAATCATAACGCTAAGGAATAATCCAAGGATGCTGAAGACAATTCCTAACAGAAAGCTTATACGGAGGGGGCTTACCGAAAAATTTACCAGCATGTTTGTCAATAAGTTTACAAGTTTTCTGATGGTATACCCCGACCTGCCGTCCATTCTTTTGTCGTGTCTGACCTGGATTACTCCTATCCTCCTTGTGCATCTAAGGGCAAGCCCGTCGATGTATGGATAAGGGCCTGCATACTTGATGGTTTCCTTGACGGCAAATCGGCTAAGGCATTTGAAACTCGACAGATAAAGACCTTTGGGCTTTTTCAAAAGCACATTTGCCATCTTGTCGTTAAATATGCTTCCGAGGTTTCTGAACCAGTTATGTTCCTTCTTCGTGTATTGTGTGAAAACTATATCGAGATTCTCGCCAGCCGCCTTTTGAATGATACGTGGCACTTCCTCAGGGGGATTTTGAAAATCGTCATCCATGATCACGACATAATCCCCGTCCGCATAATGAAGCCCGGCCATGACCGCATTATGCTCGCCGAAGTTTTTGGCAAGCTCGACATATCTCACTATTGACGGATATTGTGAAACCAGGCTGATACAGACATCCCGGCTGTTATCTGCGCTTCCGTCGTTTACAAGGATGACCTGCAGATTTTCTTTCTCTAGTATGCTTATTAGCTTGTTGACGAGCCCTCCGATCGTCCGCGCGCCATTATATACAGGTATCACTATGGATATATGCATGGGTTTTCTTTCTCACAACAGGGTTTTTTAACTAAGGTCTTATTTGACATATACAATGCAAATTCAATTCCACGGCAGGGGTAAGAAAGCATTGGGATAACCTTTTGAAAAATTTATGATTATTTTGCTAGTGGTTGCCGGTTTTGTTAGGACTGGGTGATGGGATGAAAAAGGGGTTTACATCGTGTAAAATTTTTTGGCTTATTTTTTGCTTATCATGATGGCGATTGCTCGCCGGATTGCGGGAAAAAGGTCTGTGCCCCTTCCTGCATGATATTGAAAAATTACTCCTCATGGAAACTGATAATCCTCCTGAGGCCCAATTTATTGATCCTCTCCTTCAGGGTGGGGCGGCTGATCCCCAGGATTTTGGATACCTGGCTCTGATTGCACTGGGTCTGTTTAAAGGTCTCGGCGATCAGGGTCTTTTCCGTTTCCTCTATGATGTCCTTGTAAAGTGACGTGGTTTGATCTGTCAGCCTCTGCTTGATTATCTGACCCAGAAGTCTATGATATTGTTTTATCAAATCCCCTTCCTTTGATTCTATCTTTTCGGCTATTATTATATGCTCCGGAAGTATGATGTTCCCCTTGCAAAAAAGGAGCGCCTTTTTGACGGCATTTTCCAGCTCCCTGACATTCCCAGGCCAATCATATCCCTCCAATATCTTCAATGTATCAGGGGCGATGCTGATCCTGTTCTTGTTGAGCTCCTTTGAATATTTCATGATGAAATAACTGACCAGCAAACGGATATCCTCCTTCCGTTCCCGCAACGGAGGGATGGTCATTGTCACAACATTTAGCCTGTAATACAAGTCCTCCCTGAATTTGCCTTCGTTGATCAGTCTCTCCAGGTTTCTGTTTGTAGCGGTGATCAGCCTGACGTCCACCTTTATGGTCTTCGTGCTGCCGAGTTTCTGGAAGGTCTTGTCTTCCATTACCCTCAAGATTTTCGACTGGGTTGAGAGGGGCATGTCCCCGATCTCATCAAAAAAGATTGTGCCTGTATTGCACTGCTCGAGCTTTCCTATCCTGGATTCCTGTGCATCGGTAAACGCTCCCTTTTCATAACCAAACAGCTCACTTTCCAGAAGCGTTTCAGGTATTGCCGCAGAGTTTATGGCAAGAAATGGCCTCTCCTTTCGTTTGGAATGATGATAGATCGCGCGGGCGACCAGTTCCTTGCCGGTTCCGCTTTCACCCCTCAACAAAACACTGATATCTGTCCCTGCTATCTGCCCGATCATTTTATAAATATGCTGCATCTTGATGGAAGCGCCGACTATTGTGTCACCCTGAAATTCGACACTAGGCTCATATTCGACCTTTGTCTTCATCAATCTCGCAGCCTCCAATGCCCTTGCCATTATCTTTTTCATTTCAGGGACTTCAAAGGGCTTTATGATATAATCAAACGCACCTAATTGCATCGCTTCTACGGCGGTTTCAACTGTGCCGTAGGCGGTCATAATGATGACCGACATAGCAGGGTCGATTTCCTTGAATTTGGAAAATGCCTCCAGCCCGTTCATTCCAGGCATCTTGATATCCATGATCAGAAGGTCAATGGGATTCTGCCTGGCTGCGGCCAATCCTTCCTCGGCAGTGCTGGCGGTAAATATCTCGTAGCCGTCTTCTGAAAAAATCCTCCTGAAGGACGAGAGGACATTTTTTTCATCGTCTACAATAAGTATCTTATAGGGATCGATAAACGCCATGTGTGTTACCTGATTTTTGATTTTTAAAGTTTATATGCATAATTCTCCGCCCATTGCTGGATACACTAAAGTCATCCATGCAACGGCCCATATAGGCATAAAATTAAATTAAGCCTATGGCAATTCTTTTTCGTTTCCGAGGACTTTTTGAAATTCCTATACATCAAGATATGACAGGCAATTTAACAGCAAAAACCGTTCCATGTCCGGGCTGGCTTTCTGCCTCGATGGCGCCCTTGTGCATATGGATTATCCTTGATGCGATAAAAAGACCCAGCCCTGTACCTTCCGTTTTTGTTGTGAAGAAGGGCTCAAAGATCCTTCTTTTGAAGTTAACAGGCAGTCCCGGACCAGTATCTGCGATTCGTATCTCGATTATGGATTGCATTCGTTTATCTTCTCTTTTTTCTATGGACAAATCAAGGTCGCCGCCATCCGGCATCGCTTCTATAGCATTGAGAATGAGGTTGAAGAATACCTGGCGCATCTGTTCCCCGTCTGCCTCTGTCTGGGCTGGCGTTGCATTGAATCTCTTGATGATCCTTATATGTTGAGACTCGGCCTTTGATGAGACCAGGTTGATCGTCCCCTCCAGTATCTTATTCACATCGCACCTTTGAAAATTGGGCTCAGGGGGGCGGGCGAAATCAAGGCAGTTCTTCACCGTCTTTTCTATCCTGTCTATCTCCTCCCTGATGATGCCCAGGTCTTCCCCTGCATAAGGTATATTGGTCAATTCCCTGGTCAGGGAGTACAGCCTCATCTTTATCGCTGTCAGAGGATTCCTGATCTCGTGGGCGATGTTTGCGGACAACTGCCCAAGGGATGCCATCTTTGCAGATCGTATCAACTGCTCGTTCACCCTGTGAGCAATAAAAAAACCCATAAGCGATCCGAGAAAAAGTGTTGTAATGATGGTTACCCAGATCAGACCTGTCATCATGGCTGCCCTTTTCCGTGAGGCCGCCTCGGCATCCTGGATGAGCGCCTCATTGATGGCGATGAGATTTTCACATTCCAGATACAGGGCATCGATGCTCTTTTTCATGTCGACAAGAAGGAGTTGCTTGGCTTCTGAGGTATTTCCGGCCTCATACAATCGGATGGCCTCATTCCTTTGATTATCGTAGATGGTATAGAGGGCAAAGATTTTTTCTAGGATTTCATCCTCTCTTGATGTGAGGGCGACATTCTGGGCATTTTTGAACCATGTCTCAAAGTCCCTTTTCTTACCTTCCAGTATTTCGAGCCATACGGGATTCCCGTCCAGAAAATAGCTCGATACGAACCCCTTCTGGTTTAGAAGCGCCAGTTCCAATTCCTGCGCTGCCCTCAGGCTCGAAACGTTTTCCTTTAAGATGGCATTGGAGACCTTCTGCAGGTTTTTCGTGGTAAGAAATGCGAAGTATCCCACAAATAAAAGAAGGACGGCGATCAGCAAAAAACCAAATATTATCTTATGTTTGAATGAGAATTTCATGCCCGTTATAATGTATAACAAGCCAGGGGTTAAAGGACATCAGGATTATCTATAAGCGAACGTATTTTACTTAAAAATCCCTTCTATATATTTTCATTTCCTTTGTGGATCGAAGATTTATGAGCGGTTCATCTTCATATTGGCGTTGCGCTCAACGTAACGCCAACAAAAACGCTCTGGAAAATCACAGGGATGACAGACGATCAGTTAATCGACCCACAATTAATTTTAAAAAAATGGCGCCGCTGCTGGCCACAGGCCGCCGGTTGTAGGCACTGTTGATACAACAGGGGCAAAAGCCGCAGTTGGCCAAAAAGAGGGAACCGTAAAGGTTGCAGGAAAAGTTGGGAGCAAAGGGGCTATCGGGGCCGCAGGAACAAAGGTTGTGACTGGCGCAGCCGGTGGAATAGGTGCAAAGGTTGGTGCAAAGGTTGGAAAGGTTGGCGTTATAGTTGGAGCAAGAGCCCACCATGGCATAGCGCCCGGAAAGGATGCCCCTCCGGTTAAAGGAACGGTTGGCGCTGTCGTGGGTGTAAATGTCGCTGTTGGCCAAAATAAACTGCCGCCTGGTGTAGGAATAGGAACGCTTGGGGCAAAAGGCAGGGTTGGCGCCACAAGGGTTGTAAATCCAGGAGCAAGCGTGGTCGTAGTAGGAGCCGTGGTAAAGGGAGGCAAAATTATAGCGAGACTATACGACGATACAAGGCTCAAGATAGCGATCAATAACAAACTGATGAATAACTTTTTAAACGATCTCATTTGTAGTTCTCCCTATATATTACATAGTATTTATAAGAAAAGTTTAATGGGAAGTGAAAGGCCATTTTAAATATTTTTAAGGCCAATAAGCAATCCCCCCTTTTCTAAATTGACTTATTCATCCTGATGGGTGAATAGATGACTGACTTTTTATTCAAACTATATTCGATGGTCTCGTAAAAAGTATAGCCATAACTTCTTGAAAAAGAATGATTATTTTATTTCGCCCCTTGGTTTTTATCTTTCTTGGGATAATAAGAATTGATGGCCTCGTAAAAAGTCTAAATCGGTCAAAAATATCAGTATGATATTATAAATTTAGTGTATATTTTATTAATATATCGGTGAC
>JAFGSM010000186.1 GCA_016934595.1 bacterium
ATCGCCCCGAGGGGGCGGGGAATTAAACCCGCAGAGATTAAAGGTGCGAAATGAAAATTTTTTCAAATATAGATATAAATATTCATCATATTTTATCATATCCCATAAATCTTAGCGAAAACCTGAATCATGTCCTAGGCGTGATGCTATTTGCAATTCTAATGACGCTTGGCGCCTTCGTTAGAATACATCTTCCGTTTACGCCTGTGCCGATAACATTGCAGACACTCTTTATGCTTCTTTCTGGCGCATTTCTGGGATGCGGATGGGGAACGGTCTCTATGGGATTCTATTTGATCCTTGGGGCATTAGGGCTTCCGGTCTTTGCCGGAGCATCAAGCGGGATTTTGTATATATTAGGACCTACAGGTGGGTACCTTTTAGGTTTTATGATAGGTGCATGGATAGTAGGACATATCATTGGATCTGGGTCCTGTCCATCATGGAAGCTCATCATTTCAAGTTTCTCCCTTGCGACCATTTCTCTTTATGTATTGGGAATAACACAATTGATGTTATGGAGCAGGACCAGCCTGAAAAACGCCTTGTTTATGGGTTTCATACCTTTTATCCCTGGCGATATTTTAAAAATATTGCTGGCAGCATCTATTTTAAAATTAAGCCATCCAATCTCTCGATCACAACGAAAGATTAAAATTAATCAAAAGGGAAATGAAGAATAAAACTTAGTTAATTGGCCCAGCTTGAGAGCCGGTTCATCTCAGTCATTTTTGACTTTGCTCTGCGCACAACGCCAAAGAGGGTTATTTTTGTGTTTAATTTTAAAGACAGGGTGGCAATAGTCACAGGTGGAACACGCGGGATTGGCAAAGCTATATCTGAAGCATTCTTAAAAGCAGGGGCAAAGGTAATAATTACCTATGTATCTAATGATCAAAAGGCTGAACATCTCAAAGTGGAGAACACATTATATTCGGAAAGAATGGATATAAAAAAATTTGACATTTCAAATTACGATGAGGTTGAGAGATTTTATGACTATGTGCAAGAAAAATATGGATCCATTGATGTACTGGTAAACAATGCAGGTGTCAGAAAAGACTCTCTCCTGGGTTTTATGACAAAGGAAGACTGGCAGTCGGTTTTGAATGTCAATCTAAACGGAACATTTTATATGTGTAAGTTTGCAGTTAAAAACATGATAAGGAGAAGGTATGGCCGAATTATAGCTATAACATCCCCCAGTTCCCATATTGGATTTAAAGGCCAATCCAATTATGCAGCGTCTAAATCCGGCCAGGTAGGCATGGCAAGAGCCCTTTCAAAAGAGGTGGCAGGCTATGGCATTACCGTCAACTGCATATCGCCTGGCTTTGTATCTACTGAGTTGATTGGAGATATCAGCGAATCACTTATTGAAGAATACAAAAATATGATCCCTCTTAAAAAATTTGCGACACCTGAACAAATAGCCTCAGGCGTTCTATTTCTTGCCTCTGAAGAGGCATCCTATATCACAGGCACAACTCTGGCCATAGATGGTGGAATTTAGTATATTTGAGCTCGCATATTTAAAAAGCGAACTGTGAATGTTAACGTATACAATGGAATCCGTAAAAGATGCTGCTCAGGTTAGGACAAGAAAGAAGAAAAGAAAAAAGGGATATCAGATTCAAAGACCGACGCAGATTTGACCGCCGCATGAATGTTGAGGAATTCAAAAGGCTCCTTTTTGTCTCTAAAAAAGAAGACCCTTCTCAAAAAAGGCGGATTGCAATAACCGGCATTGGCGTTGTTGCACCTAATGGGATCGGCAAAGACAACTTTTGGGATGCTTTGTCAAACGGGATATCCGGCATTAAGCCGATTTCAATGTTCGATACTGGAAAATACGATTCCAAGTCAGGCGGTGAGATCGCCGATTTTGACGCAGGCGGACATCTTGGCAGAAAAGGCATCAGGGATCTCGACCGAAGCTCAAAGTTGATCAGTGTCGCTGTCAAACTTGCCTTAGAGGATAGCGGTATTGATATCAGCAACACAAACACCTATGATACTGGCATTGTGGTTGGCACAAGCCTTGGCAGTGTTCGAAGTATCAGTGAATTCGACATAACGGGCCTGATCGAAGGCCCATCATATGTAAATCCGGCCCATTTCCCAAACACCGTGATCAATTCTCCGGCTAGCCACGCTTCAATAATGTTTGACATCAGAGGTTTGAATTCTACAATTTCAAGCGGCTTTTGTTCATCCCTGGATGCCATAATCTATGCCTGTGACTCCATAAATCTTAATAAAGTCAACACTATAATGGCTGGAGCAGTGGAGGAATTCTGCCAGCAAACGTTTTTTGGGTTTTATATGGCAGGGTGCCTTGCCGGCGCAAAAGGAAGACTTGAACAGTCAATGCCTTTCGACAGGAGAAGAAACGGGTTGGTTTTGGGAGAAGGATCAGGAGTTTTGATGCTTGAGGAATTGGAGCATGCAATATCGAGAAAGGCAAAAATATATGGCGAGGTACTGGGATTTGCCAGAAATTTTTTCCCATGCCGAAAAAGCAGATATTGCCATTCTGTTGAAGGGGTTATTGAAGTAATGAAAAAATCGCTTGCCAATGCTGAGTTAAAGCCTGGGGCAATCGACTTGATTTGCTCAGGAGCAAATTCTTCTCCCTATGGAGATAAAATAGAGACACTGGCCTTAAAGGAGGTCTTTGGCGATCACATATACAAAATACCCGTAACCGCTGTTAAATCAATGTTAGGAGAAGGCTATAGCGTGTCAGGCAGCTTTCAGACCATGGCCGGCCTCTTGGCTATCAATAAAGGCATCATATCACCTACAATAAATCATCTTGAAAATGACCCTGCCTGTAATCTGGACTATGTCCCCAATAAAAGCAGGATGGCCAATATAAACATCGTGATGATAAATACCTTTAGCCCATATGGAAACAACTCATCATTAATTATTGGAAAATTATCAAAGGAGGAGCAAAAGAGATTATGAACATGAAAACAGAAAATCTTGAGATGGAAATACGATCTATGATTGCTGAGATAGCTGAGATGGATGAAAAAGAGATTGAGGGCAACATTAGTTTTCAGGATGAACTCGGTTTTGATTCCATGACAGCCCTTGAGATAATAGCTAAACTGGAAAAAAAGTATAAAATAAAGATCAGTGAAGGGGATCTTCCAAATATGATAGATTTAAATAGCACCATTTCGATAGTTCAAAAGTATCTAAGATAATTCAATCGCATAGGATTTTTCTTTTTTTATGCGGGTTTTTAGCAGAGTTTAATAAAAGTTCAGAGAAATCTGTTGACATGGTATTAAATTTTGAAGAAATAAAGAAGTTATTGCCCCAGAGGTTTCCTTTTCTTATGCTTGATAGAATTATTGATTATGAGTACGAGAAAAGGATCGTGGGCATCAAGAATGTCACAGGCAACGAGACATTTTTTCAAGGGCACTTCCCTGAAGAGGCCATTATGCCAGGGGCTTTGATATTAGAGGCAATGGCTCAAACCTCTCTTATATACTTTAAATTATCCCAAAACAATCCCAAAAAGGATTCAGCTTCAACACCTGTCTTATTTGGCGGAATAAAGGCCAAGTTTATAATGCCTGTGGTGCCTGGCGATGTCCTGAAGATAGAAATGACGCCTGTAAAGGTTATAAGCTCCGGAGGGATAATGGAAGGAAAAGCCTCGGTTGACGGCAATGTCGTTTGCAAGGCGGAGTTGTGCTTTAGCGCCGGGAGAAAACAGCCTAAACCTTTATGAATTTTTTAATGAATTCACCCTGTATTACAAGCTATAGGTATCCAAAGGTAAAGAGTTTTCTTTTCATATCGATAAATCAATGGGTTATCAAACTCTTCCTTTAACGGAAACCCTGTTGCAAGCAACAGGGAATATCAAGTTCAAAAAGGCTTTTAAAGATAGACAATGGAGTTTTAAGGAAACGAAATATGTACAATAAAAGGATTGTTATCACAGGGATCGGTGTAGTATCTTCCATTGGCATAGGCAAGGATAAGTTTTGGGAGAATCTCATTGCAGGAAAATCTGGCGTAAGCAAGGTCAGCGCCTTCGATACAAAGGATTACCCCACGCATTATGGTGCAGAGGTGAAGGATTTTAGACCAGAGAAATTCCTCGAAAAAAAACAGTACGAGGGGATGGGAAGGGCCTCACAGATGGGCATTGCTGCCGCCAGCCTTGCCATCGAAGACGCAGGTCTTGAATTGCAAAAGATAGAAGGAAAAGATGCAGGGATTATTGTTGGCACAACTATGGGTGAAATTCAGAATATGGAAGAGATGGATGATATTATTTTTAAAAATGGGAAGGACTTTGTAATGCCGGATATGATCCTTCAATACCCTGCAAATAATATATCCTGCAATATTGCAGCGGCATTTAATCTCAGGGCGGATAACCTGATCATACCCTGTGCATGTGCGGCAGGCAATTATGCTATTGGATATGCATCCGACCTTATAAAGATAGGCAGATCTAAATTTATGTTGGCGGGAGGCGCAGACCCTTTTTCCCGAATCGCTTTTACAGGATTTAATCGCCTTTTATCAATGGCTCCGGAAAAATGCAAGCCTTTTGATAGAAACAGACAGGGGATTATACTAGGAGAAGGCGCAGGCATAGTTGTATTGGAATCAATGGATTCTGCTTTGAAAAGAGGGGCAAAAATATATGCGGAGATTGCAGGCTATGGCATGAGCTGCGACGCCTATCATATGACAGTCCCCCAGTTCGGAGGAATCGCCAGCGCCATTATATCGGCATTAAAAAATGCAGACATAGATTCAAAAGATGTGGATTATATAAATGCGCATGGCACAGGGACACAGGCAAATGACAGGACGGAATGTCTGGCCTTAAAAAAGATATTCGGCGATAATCTTAAAAAAATCCCTGTAAGCTCGATTAAATCGATGATAGGTCATGCTATGGGTGCAGCCAGTATTATTGAGGCGATTGCATGCGCTATGTCCATTGTCCATAATGTCATCCCTCCCACTATCAGTTATGAAACACCTGACCCTGACTGCGATATCGACTGCGTGCCCAATATTTGCAGGGATCATAAGGTTAACGTCGCGCTCAATAATGGTTTTGCCTTCGGCGGAAATAATGCCTGCCTGGTTTTGAAAAGATGCTG
>JAFGSM010000187.1 GCA_016934595.1 bacterium
CGTAAAAAGTCTAAAATGCCCTTAAAAATAAGTTTAATATTATAAATTTGATACATATTTTGTCGATATAATCTTGGTTTTTCATCACTAAAAATACTTTTTACGAGACCATCAAATTTCAATTGTGGCAAATTACTGATGGCAGGGTCATGTGCGAATCTATGGAAAGGCATTTCATGCGGTATTTTTTCCCGATGGAGATAGAACAATGGCTTTCACAAGCCGGTATGACCCTGGAATCTCTAACTGCATTCCCTGAAATAAAAAAAGAAGCAGACGAAACTACATGGAATGTGTTAGTCGTCGGGGAAAAAATTAGGAGAGGCAATGATCAGAAGGATTAGAAACAAAATAGCAGGTAAAATTTCAAATATAATTAGGGCATCAGTCAGAAAAGAAATGATAGAATTATTGCCGTTAATACCTCAATTATTAGAGTTTCAAAGTAGTTTAAAAGAAGATAGGCTGTCATTCTATGATCATACTAAAGATCCTATTGGGAATCTTTATTTTTATAAGGGTTTGAAAGACCGTCTTGTTGATTTAGGCATACCTGTTGAGACGGTTGATCTGGACATATTGGAATTTGAAGATTGGATGGACACTTTCCCTACGATTAGAAAATATTATGAGAAAAAGAGCGACGTTTTTATTGAGAAATGCATGGAGCACTACCTAACTTTTCGTTATCTAGATATTTCTTACAATGATATATATATAGATGTAGCATCAGCAGGAAGTCCATGGGCTGATATTCTTAATACACGATCAGTGAATTCTTATAGATTAGATATTTCATATCCCAAGGGAATTCATGGGATCAATATAGGAGCAGATGCTGGTAATACAAATTTACCGGCTGGGTTTGCCACTGTTTTATCATTGCAGTGCGCGTTTGAATGTTTTTGGGGAGATACGGATATTTTATTTATAAAAGAGGCAGATAGGATTTTAAACGAAAGAGGAAGATATGGTATCGTTCCATTGTATTTGGAAGATATTCATTTCGTTTCCACAAGTCCATATTATGATCAGTCAAAAATTAAAATCGAAAAAGCGGCAAAAAAAGTCTGGAGGGATGACGGATATAGATCTCCTTTTTCAAGGCATTATTCACCCGAATCATTTTCTGAGAGAATATTCTCAATTATACCTAATAAAATGAAAGGAAAGATACTATATTTTCAAAACCTTGATCAAGTTATGAAGCATTATTCAGGTCAAAGGATATACTGCTTTTTTATGTTTAAATGCGAAAAAATGGGAAAATAACGAGTAATTTTTATAAGAATTTTTAATAGTTTAGCTCCTCCCTTAAGAGGGACAGGAAGATAAAACAGAATGTATTTTAATCTGATAAGTTCAAAATTAAATAAGGTTAAACAAAAAGAGAAGAAAAAGAGATTCTTCTCTTGGAAAGAAGATTGCTAATTATTGTTAGTAAATTAATTAATGAGTAATAGGATATTGCAAGAAACAGTATATACATCAGAAGCCAAGCTGAGAACCCCTTTCAAGCTTTTGATTTGTATGTTTAAGGATTTGATATCCTCACGTGAATTGGCCTGGCGGCTATTTGTGCGTGATATATCTACCAAATACAGACAAACGGCTTTGGGATATTTCTGGGCAGTTTTCCCGCCTCTTATGCAGAGCTTGGTCTTTATTCTTCTTGACTCATCACAAATGCTGGCAATGGAGGAAACTGGAATCCCATATACTGCATATGTCATCATGGGGACTGTTTTCTTTGGACTCTTTACCGATGCCATGAATGCCCCGCTTAAGCTGATAAATGCCTCTAAAACAATGCTGGTTAAGATCAATTTCCCGCGTGAGGCGCTAATACTTGCGGCAATTGGAGAGACACTTTTCAGCTTTGGTATAAAGCTTGTATTGCTTTTTATCACATTGATAGTATTTCGGGTACCCATAAAACCGGCGGGTTTGTTTGCGTTTATTCCCCTTGCCGGGCTTTTAATAATGGGGATAATGATAGGTGTGCTGCTGGTGCCTGCTGGGGCATTGTTTCATGATCTTACCTATGCGCTGGTGTTGGTCAACACGGCCCTTATGTTTTCGACACCCGTTGGATTTCCGCCTCCTAAAGAAGGTTTGTTGTCATTGGTCATTCAATACAATCCTTTGACACCCATGATCATGGCGGCAAGAGAGCTGCTGATTAAAGGGACAAGTAGTTATATGACAGGCATGGCCTTAATTATGTCTTTAAGCCTGGTTTTGCTTTTTATTGGCTGGATGATTTTTCGCTTGGCTCTTCCTATTGTGATTGAAAGGATGGGTGGCTGATGGAAGAGAATGCATTGGTAAAGGTGGAGGGCGTTTCTAAAAAGTTTTGCCGAAAACTCAAACGCTCTCTGTGGTATGGCCTGAAAGATTTGACAGGGGAGATAGTTTGCCTTCGAAATAGCGAACCGGTTTTAAGGCCGGAGGAGTTTTGGTCATTAAAAGATGTATCTTTTGCGGTAAAACGCGGTGAAATGCTTGGGTTGATTGGCCAGAATGGCGCAGGCAAAAGCACTTTACTCAAGTTGCTCCACGGGCTGATCAACCCGGACAGTGGTAAAATTACTATGCGGGGACGAGTTCAAGCCTTGATTGAATTAGGGGCAGGATTCAGCCCGATTCTTACGGGACGGGAAAACGTATATATAAACGCATCAATATTAGGTATATCAAAAAAACAGATAGATCAAACCTTGCCGCATATAATAGAGTTTGCCGGCATAGAGGATTTCATGGATACGCCGGTGCAGAATTACAGCTCAGGCATGAAGGCGCGGCTGGGCTTTTCTGTGATAACACAATTGGACCCTGATGTGCTATTGATTGATGAGGTGCTTGCAGTGGGAGATACAGCCTTCCAGGAAAAATGCATGAGGCGTATGGATGTCTTGCGCAAGTCCAATAAGGCCATTATCTTTGTGACGCATAGCCTCTATCAGGTCGAAGCGCTTTGTGATAAGGCGTTATGGCTGGAAAAGGGGAGGATAGTGCAATATGGTGAGGCAAGCGATATTGTCAGGGACTACCTCGACAATCAGGAGCGCCGTGCTATGTCAGAATCTCAGGCAGAAGGGGTGACATATGAGGGGCGAATTACAACAGCGACCAGGGCCTATTTTACTGCAATGGATTCAGAAAAAAACACCGTTGACTCTGCAAAGCATGGAAATGATTCCTTATTTCCGAAACAAGGCAAATCTCCGTCTCCGGATCCTCATAACACCAGCGACCTTCTCGAAATCATCAAGGTTGAGCTTGTTGATGCAGAAGAGAATGTTTGCTCCGAGTTTCCTTTCTTATCCGACATAACAGTAAGGATCTATTATTATGCAAAAAGACGTATAGACCGGCCACTCTTTAACCTTCGTTTTTTAAATAAGGACCGGAGCATATTCGAGGCGAGTATGTTGATCGATGGATATGGTCCAGACTGGGTTGAAGGGCAAGGCATGGTTGAGTGTGAGATCCCAAAGTTGCCTTTGACCCCAAAGGTATATAATATCCTGCTGTTTGTTAGAAGCAGTGAAGGTATAGCCGATCTCACAACAATGCGCACTGTGGCCAACTTCCGTATAACGGATGAGCATATCGAACAGGTGCCTTTGCTTGGGCCTATGGCGGTAAATCATCTGCGACAGGGGTCCCCAGTCTATATACCACGCACCTGGCGCTTTTATAATGGTGAATGCCCAAAACCAATCAAAACAATCGAGGTAGGATATGAATCTTGATCAAAAAACCATTCTGATCACCGGTGGAACCGGCTCATTCGGCAAACGGTTTATCAGAACTGTCCTTGCCCGTCACAGTCCAAAGCGAATCATCGTCTTCAGTAGGGATGAGCTGAAGCAGCATGACATGCAGATAAGTTTAAATGATCATCGAGTAACTTTTTTTATAGGGGATGTCCGGGACCGCGACCGGCTATATCGAGCATTTCAGGCTGGAATTGACGTGATTATTCATGCCGCTGCCTTAAAGCAGGTGCCCGCATGTGAGTATAATCCCTTTGAGGCCGTCAAGACGAATATGCTAGGGGCGCAGAATATTATAGAAGCGGCCATTGACTGTAAGGTGCCCAAGGTCATTGCCCTCAGCACAGATAAGGCAGTAAATCCGGTCAACCTGTATGGCGCTACCAAACTTTGTGCTGAGAAACTATTTGTCCAGGGGAATTCTTATGCAGGAGGCAAGGTAACGCGTTTTAGCTGCGTGCGTTATGGCAATGTAGTGGGAAGCAGGGGTAGCGTTATCCCTGTTTTCCTTCAGCAGCGAAAGAACGGCAAGGTTACGGTAACTGATCAGCGAATGACCCGCTTCTGGATCACCCTTGAGCAGGGCGTTGATTTTGTGATTCGCTGCACCGGCCTGATGCATGGCGGCGAGGTTTTTGTTCCGCGTATTCCAAGTATGGGCATCATTGACCTTGTAAAGGCGATCGCTCCTGACTGTGAGATAGAGGTTACAGGGATTAGACCGGGAGAAAAACTTCACGAAACGCTAGTTTCCTTTGACGAGGCAAGGCATACAGTCGCCTTGGAGGACATGTTTGTCATTCAGCCTGAGCATCACTGGTGGGGCAGCGATAACTGGAGTGAAGGTGCCCCCCTTCCTGATGGATTTGCCTATACAAGCGACACCAACGACAAATGGCTGGACTTTGAGGATTTACGAAATATGATCAAGGATATTTAAGTGTCTTAGTTTTTTAGATTTTGAGACAGATATTAAATAATGCCGCTAAAATTTATTGGGGAGATAAATAGTGAAGATTGAATATATAGGCGAATTACTCCAGAATGGGCATTTATCCGTTGATCCTGATGTAGTTGATAAGCTTAAGGAAGGAATCAAGATAAAGATTGGATTGGAAATCCCGCCTTCGAATGAAAAACAAGAAGGGCTTGATTACGCTACGAATAAAATTATTAAGCGTATGTGCAAGGCTAAAGCCATCGGTGTACCGGAATATTCGGAACAGTTAAGACATCCTTCGATAAATCCTTTCACAGCCAATCAAACTAAAAAAGCCCAACAAACAGGATCAAAAGGAAAAGCCAAATTCATCCCCTATTCCCGCCAATCCATAGACGAAAAAGACGTTGCTGCGGTTTGTTCAGTGCTGAGATCGGATTGGCTAACCACAGGCCCAAAGGTTGAAGAATTCGAAAAGGCGGTTGACGAATTTGTTGGATCAAAATATGCCATTGCTGTTTCAAGTGGCACAGCAGCCCTTCATGCGGCAATGTTTGCATTAGGGATTGGCCCTGGGGACGAAGTCATAGTTCCCCCTATGACATTTGCAGCCACAGCCAATGCAGTTTTATTTCAGGGAGGAACGCCTTCCTTTGTTGATGTTGAAGAAGACACTTTGCTGATAGATACTAAAAAGATAGAGCAAAGGATTTCTAAAAAGACAAAGGCAATCGTCGCCGTTGATTATGCCGGTCAGCCCTGTGACTATGATGTCTTACAGGATATTGTCAAGCGTTATAATCTAAAATTAATAGCTGATGCCTGCCATTCATTGGGTGGAAAATATAAGGTACAGAAAGTAGGAACACTGGCCGATTTAACTGTTTTTAGTTTTCATCCGGTCAAACACATAACTACCGGTGAAGGTGGAATGATTGTTACGGATGATAAGGATTTAGCCAACCGGCTTCGCATCTTTCGCAATCATGGGATCACCACTGATCACCGCCAGAGGGAATCTCAGGGCTCATGGTTTTATGAAATGGTTGATCTTGGCTATAATTACCGTATCACCGATTTTCAATGTGCCTTGGGGATCAGCCAGTTGCACAAATTAACTGGATGGGTGAGCCGCAGACAAGAGATTGCAAATATCTATGATGAAGCCTTCGCATCTATATCAGCGGTTAAGCCATTGTCCAAAAAGGACTATGTTTCCCACGCCTACCATCTTTATGTGGTCCGGCTGGATTTAGATCAATTGCGGGTTGACAGGGCGGCAATCTTTTCGGCTTTGCGCGCTGAGGGGCTTGGAGTCAATGTGCATTATATACCCGTGCATCTCCACCCCTTTTATCGCAGGCGTTTTAACACAACACCTGGCTTGTGCCCTGTAGCAGAGACGGCTTATGAGCAGATCATCTCGCTCCCAATCTTCCCTGTTATGAGTAATTCTGATGTCGATGCGGTTATCACTGCCGTTAGGAATATAATGGAGAAGTATACTCAGTGAGGGTTGCATTTGTAGCCGAGGTGTCAAGCAACCATAACCGCAATCTTGAACGTTGTTTTTCTTTTATTGACAAGGCTGCTGGAATAGGATGCGATGCTGTAAAATTTCAGCTTTTTAAGGTGAGAGAACTTTTTGCGCCTGAGATCCTGGCTAAAAGTGAAAGTCACCGCCGGCGTGAGGCGTGGGAGCTTCCGATAGAATTTCTGCCGAAACTCTCGGCGCGATGCCATGAAGCAGGTCTTCAGTTTTCCTGCACACCCTTTTATATCCAAGCGGTTGAAGAACTCTTGCCTCATGTTGACTTTTATAAAATTGCCTCTTATGAATTGCTTTGGGATAGGCTTTTAGTTGTCTGCGCAGAAACAGGCAAACCCGTTGTTCTTTCGACCGGTATGGCCACTCTAGAGGAGGTGCAAAAGGCAGTGTCAATTCTTCGCAATGCAGGATGTGCCGATATTACTTTGCTTCACTGCATCTCCGGCTATCCCACCCCTCATGAGGAATGTAATCTGGCTGCCATTGAGACCTTGCGGCACTCATGTGACTGCCCTGTGGGCTGGTCTGACCATAGTGCTAATTCTGCTGTGATCTTGCGTGCCGTACACCGCTGGGGCGCCTCAATGATAGAGTTTCATCTTGATCTTGATGGTTCTGGCGAGGAATTTTCAACCGGCCACTGCTGGCTTCCAGAGCAGATTAAGCCTGTTATCGATACTGTGCGCATCGGTTTTAAGGCAGATGGCAATGGGGTGAAGATTCCTGCCCCAAGCGAGATACATGATAGGGATTGGCGTGCAGATCCTGTAGACGGACTGAGGCCTTTAATAAAAACACGAATTTTATGGGAGCCATAATATTATGCATACAGTTGCCATTATTCAAGCCCGCATGGGCTCAACCCGTTTGCCTGGTAAAATATTAAAACCTCTTGCAAACAAACCTGCCCTCTGGCATGTGGTTGACAGGCTAAAACATGCGGACAGAATCGATGATATTGTTGTCGCCACAACCGATGAAGCACAGGATGATGTAGTTGAAAGATTTTGTCTTGAAAACAGCATAGCATGCTTTCGAGGCAGCCAGGAGGATGTGTTGGATCGCTATTACAGGGCTGCTAAACAATACAGCGCCGATCCTGTGCTAAGGATAACCTCCGATTGCCCTGTGATCGATCCTGTCATTGTGGATGAGGTGATAGCAGGCTATATAAATGGGAAATACGACGTCTATGGCCTTGGAGGTGAATTTCCAGACGGTTTGGATTGTGAAATATTTTCTTTTAAGACCTTGGAGGATGCATGGAAACATGCCAGGCTGCCTTCTGAAAGGGAGCATGTAGGCCCTTACATGAAAAAACATCCGGAAAAATTCAGGCTTGGGCATTATGAAAAATTTAAAGGACTAAGCCACCATCGCTGGACTCTTGATGAAGATGCAGATTTTAAGTTTCTGAGCGAGGTGTTTGCAAGGCTTTACAAACCTGACTCTCTCTTCCTTACCCAAGATATATTAAACCTTCTCCAAAAGGATCCCACCCTTATGGATATAAACAGTCAAATCACCCGCAATGAGGGATATCTCAACTCCCTTAAAAAAGATGAGGAATATTTAAAGGGGAGAACATAAAATAAAGGGTGTAAATAAGTAACAACATATTAAAAACTAGTCACATTGGTTTTTTTAGGAAAGGGAGAAGATAAATAAGGTAAATAATATGGATTATCGTGTGCTCGGGAAGACACGAATGCAGGTTTCATCCATTGCGTTGGGAACCGTTTCTCTGGGAGTAGATTATGGCATCAAAGCCCCTGGCGAATTTGGTTGCCCTGACGAAGCGGATGCAATTCGATTATTGCAGAAGGCTGCTGATGCGGGCATTAGCCTTTTTGATACTGCACCTGCGTATGGTAATAGTGAATATCTTTTGGGCTGTGCCTTAAAGCCTTATCCTATGTGTCATATATCGACAAAGGTCTCCATACCCAGAGGGCAGGACGGTGAAGTTATACATGGCAGCCAATTACGGCAATCCATTCAAGATTCTTTGGAAAATAGCATAAGGGCCTTGCAAAGAGACGTATTGGACATAGTGCAGATTCATAATGCAACTGTTGATGTAATTGCGCAGGGCGAAATAGCGGAGATACTCATGGATGCAAGACTGGAGGGGAAAGTACGTTTTATAGGGGCATCTGTGTACACTGAGGAGGAGGCTCTATTGGTTATAAGGACAGGTTGCTTTGATTGTCTTCAGGTTGCCTATAGTATATTGGATCAGCGTATGCGGTATAGGGTGTTCCCTGCGGCAGAACAGGCAGGTATAGGCATTATTACCCGTTCTGCATTCCTGAAAGGGGCGCTGACTGAAAAAGCGCAGTGGCTTCCGTTGGAACTAAATGAATTAAAAAGATCAGCCGAGAGGGTTAAGGATACCCTCTCTTTATCATGGGATACCCTTCCAGAGTCGGCATTGCGGTTTTGTCTCTCTAACCCCCAGGTTGCTTCTGTATTAGTAGGCGTGCGTACCTCAGAGGAATTGGAAGATGCTCTTGCAGCAGCAGACGCAGGTCCCCTTCCGGAAGAGCTACTCACCAGGGCAGTAGAAGTTGCGCTTGCGGATGACCGGCTATTGAATCCTTCCCGTTGGCCTAATGTATGATCCAATGTATTAAATGTATTATATGAGCGTATGATCGCAGTCAATAGAAGTATAGAAAATTGTCGCAGGATGCTCAGAGACAGCAGGATTGAAAAGAAAAGGTATTTAATAGGGTGAATGGTTACAAAAAAAGCAAAGATATCGTATTTGCCATATCAGCAGGGGCAGAATATGGATTAGGACACCTCATGCGCTGTGCAGTTCTGGCAAGGGAGGCCAAAAGACAGGGAATGGATATATGTTTTCTACTAAAGGGTGATGATACAGCTAATACAATTTTAAAAAAAGAGTCGCCCAATGTTGAGATTCTGGAATGGAACAATGAGAACTTTAAATCATGCATTGCCAAGCTGGTAGTGTTCGATACAAGATTGGATATTGATCAGGAATGTACCATAGTTTCAAAGAGGGATACAAAACTCGTCTTGCTCGATAGGCTAACACCTGAAACTGATGCAATAAATCTTTATATTCTCCCTGTTGCCCATCATGATGCAGTCCCTGAAACAATGAATGACAGGGTTTTAGCAGGGCCTGAATATGTTATCCTCTCAGAGGTATTTCTTAATCCTGGTCCAAACGTCATTGATTCAAAAAATAAGGATACATTGCTCATTAGCATCGGGGGGAGTGATCCTTTCAATACTACAAGCAAAGTAATGGATGCTTGCCATCTCCTTAAAGATGCATTTGATAATAAAAAAATACAAGTCATAATAGGCCCATCCAATAGCAGGGCAGAATATATTAAGAGAAAGGCAAGGAGCTATGTGATGGATGCCATCACTGCACCTTCCCAGAGGGAATATCGTGGCCTTCTTTCAAAATCCTTTTTAGTCGTTGTCGGTTTTGGTATAGCTGTCTATGAAATAGCATACTTGAAAATACCCGGCTTATATATCACGCACTATAAAGAAGACCTCGATGGCGCCAATAAACTCGAATCAATGGGGCTAGGATGGTTAGTAGGATACGGACCGGAACTTTCAGCAGAAGCTATTCAAAACAAATGTATTTCTGTTTTAAGCCAGCCAAATATATTATTAAACAAAAAACCCAGATTGACAATCGATGGCAAAGGCGCATCGAGGGTAATAGAAAGGTTTGTACAACTAATTTAAACATAAAATTGTGTCAGAGAGGGAAAAGGATTTCATCCTTTTTTGCCATGAAAACACCTTTTTCATTCACGGGGGTGGCCAAAATATATTTGGCCATGAGCGTTTAATCTTATAAAAGATCTAGAAGGAGAAAAATGGACATGCCATTGATTGAAATCGAACCGGCATTGAAAGATATAATCAATGCCCTTGGCCCTGACACTGATATAGAAGCTATAAAGATTTTTAATAAAGGGTTGAAAGAGCTTTTGAGAGAATGTGAAGAAGAGATTATGAAATTGGAGATCAAATATGGAATGTCTTATGATGAATTTAAAACAAAGATAGATGATGGAGAAATGAGGGATGCCTTTTCATATCCTCTGGAAAAAGATGCTATGCTTTGGGAAGACCTTATGAGTGAGAAACGGATTCGGCTAAAGATTATTCGCCAGATTGAGGAATGTTTGTGATCCCCCTTAATGAGGTAAAGAAACAATTATGTTACTTTTGGCATCAACATTCGATTGAATATCGTGCAAGGCATATACCATACAGCGAACCATCTCTTAAAAAGGTCGTAAGCGATGTTCATGTGGTACTAACCAAATTAGGTGCAGCACAAAATGGGTAAAGGACAGGATTTATATAAAAAAGCGAAGACATTGATTCCTGGTGGCACACAACTGCTTTCAAAGAGGCCGGAAATGTTTCTTCCGGATCATTGGCCATCTTACTATTCTATGGCTCAAGGGATTAATGTATGGGATCTTGATGGCAACAAATTCATCGACATGAGTATAATGGGTGTTGGTGCGTGCATTCTTGGTTATGCTGATCCGGATGTGGATGCAACAGTTTATAAGGCAATTGCCAATGGCTCAATGTGCACTTTGAATTGCCCTGAGGAAGTGGAACTGGCTGAACTGCTTTGTGAGCTTCATCCCTGGGCAGATATGGCGCGTTATGCCCGAACTGGGGGCGAAGCGGCAGCTATGGCCATACGGATTGCAAGGGCTGCCACAGGAAGGGATACGGTTGCCATTTGCGGCTATCACGGCTGGCACGACTGGTATCTTGCCGCCAACCTTGGAGATATATCAACCCTTGATGGCCACTTATTGCCGGGGCTTGCCCCTGCTGGAGTACCCAGGGCGCTCAAAGGCACTGCATTGACTTTTAACTATGGAGACAAAGAGGCTTTTAAGACCATTGTTGATACGCATGGCAGTAGTTTGGCCGCCATTATTATGGAACCGGCCCGTGGTCATGATGCACCCTTAGACTTCCTTAAATATATCAGATCGGAAACAAGTAGAGTTGGTGCAGTTTTTGTCTTTGATGAAATAACCTCCGGTTTTAGAATGTGTTGCGGAGGGATACATTTAAAATATGGAATATACCCTGACATAGCCATTTTTGCCAAGTCTATGAGCAATGGGTATCCAATGGCTGCCATATTGGGTAAAAGAGCGGTAATGGAATCGGCCCAGAATAGCTTTATAAGCAGCACCTATTGGACTGAGCGGACAGGCCCTGCTGCGGCTATAGCGACGATTCAGAAATACCGCGACCGTAAGGTGGATGAACATATCATTTATATTGGTAAACAATTACAGAACCTGTGGCAGGAGGCAGCGGATGAGGCTGGCTTGCCTATCCATGTGAGTGGTCTGCCGACCTTAGGGCATTTTGATATCAAAGGGGATGATCCTTTGATGTTACGCACCCTCTTCACTCAGCTTATGCTGGAGAGAGGGTATCTTGCCTGGTGTCAGTTCAAGGTAAGCTATGCGCATAAGCAAGAGCATATTGATGCTTACAAGTCTGCCTGCTACGAAGTGTTTAAAATTATCCATGATGCTATCAGGCAAGGGTTATCAAGGGGTATGCTTAAGGGGCCTGTTAGCCACAGTGGATTTAAGAGGTTGGTGGATTAAGGAGGAATTAAGTATGCACAATACAATACAAATTTCATGAGCTATATTATGAGTTGTTATTTGAATGATGGTGATCAACGGAACATTACTCAGACCTGCCTCTTTATGAATATTTCCTTGGAGGAGGCTTTCTTCCTGAAAAAAGAGGACTTTGAATCTGTACTAAATTCTGTAAAAATAATGGAGAGTTCTCATGGCTGAAATAAAAGAATGGCAAACTCACAAGGGGCTATTATTAGATTCTGTCAATGGTTATGATGTAATCGAATGCGAGGGATGCGGATTCAAGCATATTGTGCCTATCCCAAATCCTGAGGAATTAGAGTCCACATATCGGCTTGAATATTATGATAAAGAAAAGCCGTTATATCTTGAAAGGCACAAAGAAGACCTTGATTGGTGGAACCTGGTCTATAGTGATCGATACGACACTTTTGAGGAAATCCTGCCACCATCAAGCCGCCGTATTCTTGACGTAGGCTCTGGCCCTGGGTTTTTTTTACTCCATGGCAAGGAAAGAGGCTGGCAGACAATGGGAATAGAGCCATCAGCCCAGGCTGCTGATCACAGCCGCAAATTGGGACTTGACATTATTGAGGGCTTTTTTACAGAAGAACTCATCCATAGCTTGGGAAAATTCGATGTCATACACATGAGCGAGGTACTTGAACATACTGCCGCACCATTAAATATTCTACTGACAGCCAGGTCAATTTTAAAGGATGATGGGCTCCTTTGCATAATTGTGCCCAATGATTATAATCCATTTCAGATCGCTCTTAGAATTGCCTGCGGCTATGAACCCTGGTGGATTGCCCCCCCTCATCATATCAATTATTTTGATTTTAATTCATTAAGACTATTATTAAAAAATAATGGATTTAGAATTGTTTCTTGCGAAGCCACCTTCCCTATAGATATGTTTTTACTTATGGGAGACAATTATATTGATAACGATACCCTTGGACGGCAATGCCATGCTAAACGTAAAGGGATGGAACGTAATTTGACCAAAGCAAAGATGACCAATTTGAAACGTGAGCTTTATCGGGCATTTTCATCAATTGGCGTAGGACGTGAGGCGCAGGTTATTGGACAAAAGACATCAGGTTGAAAGACATAACGTAAATCCTGCTATTATAAGTATAGGCGCAGGTGTAAGTCAACTTCCTTTAATCCTTACAGCAAAACAGATGGGTTGGGCTGTTGTCGCTGTGGATCGTGATTCCAATGCCCCCGGCTTCAAACATGCCGATTTAGCTATTAACGTAAGTACACATGATACTCTGGCAGTCTATAGCGCTCTTTGTGATAAGGCGAATATGTTTAATTTTATCGGAACCATAGCACGTACAACAGCGGCAGAAGCCCTTTATACAGCAACATTCGTTTCAGAGAAATTTGGCCTCCAAGGATTGTCTAGAAAACTTGTCCAGATATCCACAGAAAAATCATCTCTAAGGGAGTTTTGTAGCCTGAATAATTTGCCGGTGCCCAAAGGGATTAGGCTAAATTCTCAATTTCATGGGATCGAAGAAATACCTGGCCCTTTCGTTATTAAACCCGATCAAACTTCTGTGGGAAAGACTGATATCTATATATGTCATAATAATGAAAAATTTTTTCCATTTATAACAAAGGCTGCGAAGGCCTCAAATAATCAACGAGTTGAGGTGGAGTCTTTTATTGAAGGAATCGACGTAACATGTCTTTGTTGGGCACATTATGGGCATACATTTTTCATCGCATGGTGGGATGAGCTGGTTGGGATCGAACAGAATAATAAAATCATAGGGATTGGTGTAAGTATCCCTTCGGTTATTACGAATAAATCTGCGCAAAGAAAAACCGAAAAAGTAGTGGCCGACTTTATAAATCATTTTCCGGATGTAGATGCGTTAATTTTGGTTTCCTTACGTATTACTATGGATGGCGAACCTTTTATTATAGAGGTACATGCCGATTTAGGGGGTGATCTGATTGCAGATGTATTATTGCCATCGGCAAATTCTGAATTCGATTTCTTTGAGCTTGCAATAAAGATTGCCACTGGCGGTGTAAGTAATTTATCGCCAGTTAATTTTAAACCCATGGTTTTATATTATGACCGAAAAAGGTTAAGATGTTCTAGATTCAATCTTGAAGGCATAAGCGATTGTTTTGTTATACAAAGCGGGACCATAAAGGAAAATTTGAAATATTTATATGAGGAGATAATACCTTCCGAAGGATTAGCGCTTTCTGTTTTGCCTATGCATTTTGAATGGTTAAAAAATAATCATATCTAATAGGAGTGACAAATATTAATAGGGGAAAAGCAATAATTTATATTGGCGGAAGTCATCTGCAGTTGCCTGGTATGCGTTGGGCCAAGGAGATGGGATTATCGGTGGCCTTAACGGATAAAAATCCAGAAAATTATGGCAGGGAATTAGCCGATTATTATGGGGCTATTAGTGGAAATGATATATCAGCTTTATTGGATTTCGGAACCCAAATCAATAATAAATATGAATTGGTTGGCGCTTATTGTAGCAATGATTTTGGATTGCCAGCAGTTGGAGCCTTATCGGAGAGGTTCAATTTATATGGCAATACCATAAATGCGATCAATAATGCACTTGATAAGCAAATTGCCAAGAGACTGTGGGATAACGCAGGTCTGCGAATACCACGGTGGGTTGCAGTGACCGATAGGGATTCATTATTTAAAGCTGTTGATAAAATTGGTTTTCCTCTGATTTGTAAACCGATAAATAGTAGCGGTAGTCGAGGAGTAAGGTCAGTATGGGGCTTTGAAAGTTTAGATGATGCATTTATGGATGCTAAGAGGTTTTCCGAAAATATACTGATCGAAGAATTGATTAGCGGGCGACATATAGACATTAATGCACTATTTGTTAATGATGAATTTTATCCTTGCGGAACTATGGAGAGATTTTTTAGTGAAATTCCTTTTCATTACCCTATATGGGGTTTTGAGCCATCTTCGCTTAGTGAAAAGGAAAATGATATTGCATATAACATTCTAGAACATGCAGCAAGGTGTTTAGGCATTAATAAAGGTCCAGTAAAGGCTGACATAATATGGTCAGATAAAGGGCCTGTTTTAATCGAAATAGCCCCCAGATTTCATGGGGATGTCAGCACATCCTATGTGACACCCTTGGTTTGCAATACAAGCCCTATCAAAGCCTGGTTTGCCTATTTGTCTGGCAATCAATACTTTCAAAACTATATCCCCAGGAGTTGTATTCAATATGCAGGATATATGGCATTGTTCCCATCAGGCACTGGCACATTAGTTGACATTAAAGGAATAGATAAGGCCTATGAAATTGAAGGGATTTCAGATATTTATCTATGCAAAAGCCGTGGCCATAAAATTCAAAAACATAAAGATAATACTTCCTTATGTGGTTTTATTTGGGCTTCAGGAAAGAGCAAGGACGACTTATATAAAACCCTCAGATTCGCCAAAGATGTTTTAATATTTGAGGTGGAATAAGTTTATTGTATTTTGAAAAAAATAAAAGGTATTAATCAATATACTTGGTAAAAAGGACTATGATCGATATAAAGATTTTGCAGTGTGGGCATGATAAATCAGGCACCTATTTACTATATAAAATAGTTTCAGGCATTTTGAAAAGCAATAATTGTTTTAGCTCATTTTTGGGATCTTCCGGAATTGGATATCTTATTGATAAGCTTTATTCTCAATATAAGCGGTATCCTGAGATCAATAGGGTAGATCATATAAGGATAGAAAATGATATATGGGGGCTTAACTTTCCTAATCCTAATTGCCGTCATATTCCTGTTGATATGGATTTGGTTTTAAATAACAGCTCGTTAATCTATACTCACGAGAAACCAATGACTTTGAGTGCTTTGCATAACAGGTTTTCGCACAGAATTTATATGTTGCGTGACGGCAGGGATGTAGTGAATTCTATGATACATTTTTTAACTGATGAAGTTTCGTTGCGATTATGTCCCACATATACAATAAATTCTCCCAAAGCACTTTACTCAAAATTGGATTATTTCCAAAATCTGGTTCAGAGATGGAACGAGCATATTGAATCATACAATCTCCAAAAAGATTTTTATTTAACAGTGAGGTTTGAAGAGCTGATTTCTAATCGCAAAAGAGTTATTGATGAACTTTCTCATTATATTGGTCTTTTTGTGGATGTATATAATTTATCCGAAGAGACATCTTTTAATACAATGCAAAAGTCGGCCCCCCAACATCTAAGAAAAGGGAAAAGTGGAGATTGGAGATCATTCTTTACTGATAAACATAAAGAGATTTTTAAACAAACTGCAGGCGAATCACTTATACAGCTTGGTTATGAAACATCTAATGATTGGTGATTTTATTTCTCATAGCCGCATGATCGAACAATAGCCCTGAATATTAAATTTGCTATATGGAAAATAATATAACCATATTAAAAGAATGGGCCAAGAGGATACGATTGGAGTCACTTAATATGATAAACTATTGTCCGGCAGGTCACCCCGGAGGCAGCCTTTCTGTTGCAGATATAATGGCTGTGCTTTATTTCTCAGAGGTTAATGTAAAACCTGAAGAACCTCTGTGGCCAGAGAGGGATCGTGTGCTTTTATCTAAAGGGCACGCTTGCGTTGCTCAGTATGCTGCTCTTGGATTTAAGGGTTTTTTTGACACAGCCGAGTTTTTAAAATTCAGGCGTATCGGCGGATTGCTTGAAGGTCATCCAAGCGTCTCTATTCCCGGCATTGATGCGCCTTCTGGATCTTTGGGACTTGGATTGTCTCAAGGATTGGGTATGGCTCTGGGTGGCCGATGCGCAAAGAAGAACTTCAGGGTATATGTCATCTTAGGTGATGGCGATATGCAGGAGGGCGCCACATGGGAGGCAATAATCGCAGCCGGGCATCACAAAGTGGACAATTTATGTGCGATACTGGATTACAATAAGATTCAACAGGGCGGGAGAATTGAAGATATCATGAATTTTTCTCCGGTAGCTGAAAAGATTTCATCATTTCATTGGGCTGTTGATGAAATAGATGGTCACGATTGTGAACAGATAAATGTAGCCCTTAAAAAGGCGCGGATGCAAAAGGGCTGTCCTTCTTTTATTATAGCACACACCATAAAAGGCAAGGGTGTGTCTTTTATGGAAAATCAAGCAAAGTGGCACGGGACTATTGCTTTGTCAGATGATGAATATAAGAAGGCATTGGACGAGGTTGGGAAATAATTGATAGAAACTTTTGAAAATGCAAAGCGAATAATAACCCTGCAGCCTGCTGTAAGGAATCTTTAATAAAAGGCAACTATGTCAGAATCGCCCAAATTTGACTTTTTTAAAAAAGATCAGGAGGTTTCCCTAAGGGAAGGTTTTGGACGCGCTCTTGTCGCATTAGGTAAGGCGAGAGAGGATTTTTTCCTGTTTGATGCAGATGTAGCTGGCGGCACAGGATCAAAACCATTTACAGATGTTTTTCCTGAACGTGTAATACAATTTGGAATTGCGGAACAAAATATGATGGGCGCGGCAGCGGGCTTTGCTGACACAGGGTTAATACCGGTGGTGGTTGGCTTCGGCACTTTTACAATCATGAGGGCACATGAACAATTGAGAACTGCGATTTGCTATGGCAATCGAAATGTAAAAATTTGCTGTAGCCATTTAGGCGTTGATGCTGGACCCGATGGGGCCACAGCCCAGATGATAGAAGACCTTGCCACATGCAGGGCTATTCCTGGTTTAAAGGTAATGGTGCCTGCTTGTGCCAATGAAATTCAGCCTATGTTTGAATCAGTTTTAAATGAGCCGGGTCCTGTATATATGCGTATAGGACGAAGCCCTGCGCCTGTAATATATGAAAATCCTGGACTTATTAAAATAGGCATGGCCGACATATTAAGGGAAGGGGAAGATGTCTCAATCATTACATGTGGCTCCAGAGTTGCCGCAGCTTTGAAGGCATCTAAACAACTCGAATCAGATAGCATATCATCTCGCGTTATTAATCTTAGGAGCATCAAGCCGATTGACCTTGACATTATTCGATCCTGCTGTGTTAAAACCGGAGCGATTGTAACTGTTGAAGATCATAATATTTATGGGGGTCTGGGAAGCGCTGTTGCAGAAAAGATTGTGCAGATAGAGCCTGTCCCAGTTGAAATAGTCGGTATAAATGACAGATTCGGGTGCAGCGGGGAAAATTACGAACTGTTCTCCAAATATCATATTGATATAGAGGACATTGTGACAGCGGTAAAAAAGGCTTATAAGCGCAAAAAAAAACAAACAGGGAGATAATATGAGGCTTAAAGATAAAGTCGCAGTGATAACTGGTTCGAGCCGTGGTATTGGAAGGGCGATTGCAGAAGAGTTTTCAAAACAAGGTGCAAAATTAGTTGTTACTTACAATACCAATTCCGTCGATGCCGGGAAGGTTGTCGATAACATTATTTCATCCGGAGGCGATGCTATTGCATTTAAATTGGATGTGCGTGACCGCCAAAATGTAAAAAATATATTTAATGAAACCAGGAAACATTTTGGCCGCGTTGATGTGCTTGTTAATAACGCGGGGATTAATAAACGAGGTTTTTTCGAAGAGATAACAGATGAAGACTGGGATCTGATAATGGCAGTTAATTTAAAGGGGCCATTTGTCTGCTGCCAGGAGGTCTTCCCTTGCATGATAGAACAAAAGGCTGGACGGATAATAAATATCGCTTCTGTTGCCGGACAGTATCATGGCCCAAAGACCGTACATTATGCCGTTTCTAAGGCAGGGCTTATAAGCCTTACAAAGGTTCTCTCCCGTTATGGCGCTCCACATAATATCCTTGTGAACGCTGTTGCACCAGGGATAATTTTGACCGATCAAACCAGGGATGAATTAAATAGCCCTGCAGGAGATCGAATAGTTGATATGACGCTGCTTAAGAGGCCGGGTAATTTGGCCGACATCGCGAGTACAACCGTGTTCCTTGCCTCGGATGAGCAGAATTATATTACAGGCCAGGTGATAAGTGTAAGCGGCGGCGCCTACCTCGGATAGAAACCATTATTGACTTGCAGTTAAAATTTCAATTTACCATCCCCTTTGAAAATTTTTTATTATCTTTTTGTAAATCAAAGATCCATTTAGGTTTGATCACAAGCAGGGATATGATTGATGGACACCATCCTTCTTCTTGGTGCAAGCGCTGATCAGCTTTTTGCCATTCGAACTGCGAAGGCGATGGGGTTGCGGGTTTTGACAGTGGATATGAATCCGCAGTCACCCGGATTTGCCATGGCTGACGATTATGCTGTTGTCAGCACACGGGATGTCCCTGCCTTGATTGACTTTTTAGATGGGTATCATGGCAATGGCAATAACATCTGTGGTGTGCTGGTAATGGGCAGCGACATTCCTCAAGTTGTTTCTGCCCTGGCTGAACATCTTGGCACCCCTGGCATATCCATGGAATCAGCCCTTCTGTCCACCCATAAATATAATATGAAGCGCCGTTTCAGGGAGTGTGGAGTGCCCGTACCCTGGTTTTCATTGGTTAATAGTGTGGAAGATCTGCATTCAATTCTAAAAGAGAGGGATTTTCCACTGGTGATCAAACCTGTGGACAGGTCGGGGGCAAGGGGTGTTTTTCGCCTTACAGAAAACGATGATTTAGATAGTCTATATGAAGAATCAAAGAGAATATCCTTTTGCGGGCAGGTTATGGTCGAAGAGTATTTGCCGGGATTGCAGATCAGCACAGAAACGGTCATGTATAAATCAAAGGCATATACGCCTGGATTTGCTGACAGGAATTATGAGATGCTGGAGATATATGCCCCTCAAATTATCGAAAATGGAGGATGGGTTCCCAGTATTGTCAATGCCGCACAGCGAGCCGCTGTTGAATCTTTAGTCGAACGGGCAGGATTGGCATTGGGTGTGACTGACGGCGTTGTGAAGGGGGATGTTGTTTTGACTGATGAAGGACCGGTAATGATCGAAATGGCCGCGAGACTAAGTGGCGGTGATTTCTCGGAAAGTCTTATTCCGCTCGGTTGCGGTGTCAATATAGTTGAGGCAGCTATCAATATAGCCATAGGACGTGAACCAGATTTTGATGCATTAAAGCCAAAATGGAACAGGGGGGTGGTCAATCGTTATTTTTTCCCCAAGCCTGGCAGGTTGCTTCATGTTAAAGGTATAGATGAGGCAAGGAAAAAACCATGGCTGAAAAAGCTGGAATTCTGGTATCAGCCAGGGGATATTGTACCACAGGTGCGAAGCCATGCAGACCGTTTTGGGGTATTTATAGTCACTGGAGACACACGGGAGGAATCGGTAGAACGGGCGGAATGGGTCTATCGTACAATAGAAATTGTGACTGAACCAGTCTGATGAAAATTCACCATCTTCAGGTTTATACTATCTTTCACCTCAATTTAGCCTATTCCTCAATTGAGGAAGACCATCGCCCACAGGTTTTACATCGCTGCTATTGGCCGTTGCTTTATTTGGCAAGGCAATATGGCATTCCTTTTGGGATTGAGGCCACTGCCTATACGTTAGAGAGCATTTTAGCCATAGATCCTTCCTGGGTTGCTGAATTACGGCGATTGACTACTGAAGGCCCATGCGAGTTTATAGGCAGCGGTTATGCCCAGATTATAGGCCCGTTAGTCCCTACTGAGGTTAATGCGGCGAATCTTAGGTTGGGAAATCAACTTTACGAAAAAAATCTCGGCTTTTGTCCTCGTATTGCACTGATCAATGAACAGGCATATTCAACTGGTTTGATAAATCATTACCTGAATTCGGGCTATAAGGCAATTGTTATGGAATGGGATAATCCGGCTTCCTTTCATCCTGAGTGGAAACGCGAGTGGCGCTATCTGCCTCAGATTGCCTGTGGGCAGCATGGCGAAGAGATTCCGGTAATTTGGAACAAGTCCATCGCCTTTCAGAAGTTTCAGCGTTATGCTCATGGGGAAATAGAATCGGACGAGTATATGGATTATCTTTCCCAGCATATATCAGATACTCCACGGGCTTTCTCCATGTATGGCAACGACTGTGAAATCTTCGACTATCGTCCAGGACGTTTCCACACGGAGGCAGTTATTAACGGGGAAGGCGAATGGCGGCGTATAGAACAGCTTTTTAATAAACTTTTGCATGATGAGAGGTTTCAGTTTATCGCTCCCTCTCATGTCCTGGAGTTGATCAATATGCCAGGCGCAGGCAACAGGCTTCATCTTGAATCTCCCGAGCAGCCTGTCCCTGTTAAGAAACAGGGCAAGTATAATATTACCCGATGGGCTGTGACAGGCCGTGATAACCTTGGAATAAATACAAGATGCTGGCGCATTTATGATGCATTGAGAAAGGATCATGTGAAATCCGATGATGATTGGCGTGAACTATGTTATTTATGGAGCAGCGATTTCAGAACGCACATCACTGAAAAGCGCTGGGCCGGTTATCAGGAAAGGCTCTCAAGATTCGAGGGTCAGCTCTGTCTGACCCATGAGAGACTGCCTTTTAACACCAGTGCATCAACCATAAGTGATATAGATAATAAAAGGAAATCGATTAGCTCACCCGCCAGCATTAACCGCACTGGGCGCTATCTTTCAGTAGAAACCGGTACCGTTAAAGTTAGACTGAACCTCAACAAAGGGCTGGCCTTTGATGGGATCTGGTTCAAGGGAATTTCTGAGCAACCTCTGGTTGGCACATTACTCCACGGTTATTACGATGATATAACTTTGGGCGCAGATTTTTATACCGGTCATTTAATTATGGAGTCACCTGGTAAACCCAAAGTAACAGATCTCAATCCTGTAAATCCTGTAGTCGAGAATAGAAGCAAATGTGTAGAAATCTCTGGAGATATAGCCACCTCATTAGGGCCGGTGCAAAAACTGATACGTGTTTGGTATGATCAGCCGTGCGTGGAATTTGAGTATTATTTAAACTGGAAGGTTATCCCATTGGGGACATTAAGGGTCGGACATATAACAATAAACCCTGCTGCATTTGACCGGGATTCTCTATTTTATCGCACATTTAATGGCGGCTTTGAATGGGAAACTTTTTATCTTGATGGAACAAAGGTTGATCAGGGGAATCCGGTATCATTTTTGGTCTCTGCGAGTCATGGAATTGGCATTACAAATGGCATAGTGGATTTGGGTGACAAGAAAAGGTTTATTCGGATAACAGTCGACAAAACCCTTGTTGCCTTGATTGGATTTATTACATACCGCAGCGTGGGCGATACATATTTTTATCGGCTGGGGTTTTCTGCTGGCGAAACAGACGAGACAAGGCAGGATTTACACTCTTCTGCAGGGAATTGTTCTATGTATAGAATGCAAATCTCCATTCTGCCGCAATCTTTGGTAAATTAAATATAAATCCGTTTGATAACAGGTTGATGATATTATAACAGCAATGAATCAGACTTTGAAAATCCTTGCTAAGGTTGATTGCAAACCCCATGTCGACATCTTTGAAGAACTGGCTTCAGTCTTACCCAACTTTGCCGTCAATCACGAGATTCGTGTTGTCAGTTGCGAAAAATATTACCGTACAGGGATAACAGGGGAACTTAAAAGGATATGTTCCAAGGTCTACGAAATGCCCCGGCCAGGCGACAGTGAAACACCTATCTGGCGTGAGATCTCTAAATCGGATGTTTTACAAAACTTTTCCTTAATTATGGATGCCTTTGATAGAGCACTCCATGAATTTGATCCCGATATCTTTATATTGCCCTACGATGTTGGGAAATTGGAGGCAGGATTTATAAGAAGAAGCACTCTTAAGGGAACCCCTTCATTAATAGTTCAAGAAGGTTTGATTATTCGTGATGATGGTAAGGATCCTTTTTTAAAACCAAAGAAGAAGGGTTCCGTGCCCCAAAATACTAATTTTTTACATTCAATAAAAAGGGCCCTCCGTCCATATCATAAAATTAAAAGAAAAATACAACAGAGGGCGTTTCCTGTTGTGAAGCCATTCGGCCTGAATGGGGCAGATTATATAGCTGCAATTGGGCCACTCTATAAACAGCACCTTATTAACCGTGGAATTTCAGAGAATCGTTTGTCTGTGACAGGATTGCCCCGTTTTGACCGTTTATGGAGGATAGCTGTGGCCAACGGGAGATCTTCTGATAAAAAAAATGCCCCTAACGGCTTAAGGCCAAAGGTGATCTATTTGCAAAACAATGGATTTCACTATGGATCTGATTTGATAAAAGTGCAAAGCGAATTAAGGGCTATAGACGAGGCCGCCCGATATTTTGGGAAAAGCATCTATTTGAAGGTAAGGCTGCGCCCTGAAGAGAATCTCGCCGATTATACCCCCTGGTGGTCAAAAACATTTAACTATATAAATTATATGGATATGCATGAAGATTTGTATGATGTTTTATTAGGCTGTGATTTTGTCATTGCCAGTATATCCACAACTACCATAATAGAAGCCATGTTGTTAGGTCTTCCCGTTGTCAATTATAATCCCAATAGAACAGACAACTATTCCTTTATATCTTCAGGTGCAGTGCTGCCTTCATACGATAGAGCAACTTTGATTGGCGCTGTTCAGAAGATTTTAAATGGCGGAGAGGTCTTGGAGAGGCTTGCGGAGGGAAGAAAGCGGTTTATTACCGAACGCATCCTTTTTGACGGTCAGTCGAGCAGCCGGGTGGCAGCATTTATTTTAAATATTAAAGATATTAAAGAAATAAGGCGAGCTGATAAAAATAATCGTATAGATCAATATCAAATCACAGACAAAAACACACCCAAATATCCTTTTTTGTCATTCCGGCGAAAACAGGAATCCATTATGTTTAAATAATGATAAAAAATGTTCGGTATCTTATCAGACATAAAAGAAACAAAGGCTCTTTATAAATATATTGCAGCAGCTTCCATAATCTTGCTTGCTATCTATATTGGTAATAGCATCGCTGCAAGCGGAAAAGTGCAGGTAAGGATACTAATGTTTTCGGTACCTTTCATAATATTTTGGATGCAAAGGTTATCTGATAAGGCAAGATTTAAAATGATGCTGCTTGCCATATTGCTGGTTCCTTTACAAATGCCAAAGATACCTCTTAATTTTTCACTGAGTGAATTATTAATAATAATATTGGCCTTTTTGCAGTTTCCAATCTTTAAATATGCCGGACAAAGATCTATAAATAAAGAAAAAATGCTTAATATATGGGAAATGGTGCCCTACGCTTTGTTTGCAATGGCTGGGATGCTTGTCGGCATTATAAATGGCGGCATGGGGACATGGCACGTTGTGTGCACAATACCGTTATTTTGGATGCTTCTTGCTTCAAGCATTGTGAATACTTCTGAGGAATCCTTCACAATGCTCAAAGTGGCAGTATATTCGATATTGGGCTGTCTTTTTATAGTTTGGCTTGCTAATATTACAGGTAATGTGACATTTGATTATACCAAAGGCTGGCGTATGGGAGGCCAAATTATAGCCATTGGCCCTGTAAAATATATATTTTATGCAACTACATTCGGAACTCTAATTGCCATTATGTTCCCATTGGTAATTATGCTCCTTTTCCGAAAAGGTAAGTCAACTTTTGAGCATCTATTTTATGGTTTTGTACTTATATTATTTGTCTGGATATTGCTGACATCATCAGCTAGAGGGGCATCGATCGGAGCTTTAGCTGGAGGGACTTTAATTTTAATCTTGCTTGGAAGATACCATTTTTCCAGAGAAATTCTAATTTTTCTTATTGTCTTTCTGCTTCTAATAGCTTTACAACGACCTATATTTTCTAAATTTTCACATATTGTTTATCCTAATATAGAACGTTTTGACAAAATCTTACATGGTATATGGGAGGTTGACTCTTTTAAGGCGAGGATTGAGATAATTAAGTTTACCATTGAAAATATTAAGATAAATCCCTTTGGTTATGGTTTCAACCATCTTTGGAATAATTATGGTATTGATGAGGCAATTTTATATTCTGCATTGTTGAATGGGACCGGTGTTATAGGGATGATGGGATTTATATTCATTATCGGTATATTATTTTTTAATTTTACAAGAACTATTTTAAAAGGGACATCACATATTCAATATGAACTGGCTGCTCTTGGGATGGGGACGCTTATATGTGGAATAATCGCCGGAATCTCTTC
>JAFGSM010000188.1 GCA_016934595.1 bacterium
AATTCGCTTTGAATATTTGCCTTGACAAAAGTCAAAATTCTTTCTATACTTTCTTTCAGGAAAGCAAATTCCTATCAGCATCAGCTAAATTCCTATCAGCTATCAGCATCAGCCAAATTCCTATCAGCAAAACCCGCATGAAAAAAATGAAAATTCCTATGCGATCAAACTATAGATTTTCAGATAAATAATTGCAAAAAATCTTCTTGCATTAATTCGAAATTACAAAAGGTTATAGAGCAAAGATTGTGTAATTTGATTTCTGAAAATCTATAGAAAATGAAGGATGCCAAAATACCTATGCGATTTAAATAGTCATTTTTAAGATTTAAGCAATTTCTCTAAAGTATTTAATTTTCAAATGAAAGCGATCATAATTAGAATTGCTGGTCAATCAGGCAGCAATTCTCATTTTGACCAATTTATATGTCATATATCATATATTTAGATAGAAAATATATTATGTTTTGTAACAAAAAGTGCCAAAATGAGAATAGCTTCAATCATGATGATTAATTGCAATAGAATAAAAGAGAGATTATAATAATGCCTTTGAGGAAACTGTCCTTCGTCCTCAGAAGGCGAATAAGTATATGGATGTTGTTATATATTCATCAATTTTAAGAGAGATAGGAAAAACTTATGTCCGAACTTGACATACAACGAGATCAAAGGCTGGCCAAGATAGATTCCCTGAGGGAGAAAGGGATAAATCCCTATCCGAATGATTTCAGGCCTTCTATAGGGATACCTGAAGTGCTGGATAGATATAAAGATTTTGCTGATGAAAAGGGGTCTTCAGAAAGACTTTCTGTGGCAGGAAGGCTGGTAGCCAAAAGGGGACACGGAAAGACATGTTTCGCCCACCTTTTGGGAGATGGCGCAAGGCTTCAGATTTATTCAAGCAGGGACAGGCTTGGAGATGAAGAATATGCCCTGTTTAACGGACTTGATATAGGGGATATCATAGGGGTTGAAGGCCCAATCTTCAGGACAAGGACAGGAGAACTTACCATAATGGTGGAGAGGTTTTTTCTTCTTGCAAAATCCCTTAGGCCACTGCCTGAGAAATGGCATGGTCTAAAGGATATAGAGACCAGATACCGTCAGCGTTATCTTGACCTTTTCACAAATCCTGAATCCAGGCAGGTTTTTTTGCTTCGCAGCAGGATCATAAAGCAGATCAGGGAGTTTTTTAACCTAATGGGGTTTATTGAGGTAGAAACACCCATGATGCAGGCAATCCCTGGAGGGGCTGCTGCAAGGCCATTCAAGACATATCACAATGCCCTGGATCAGGAATTTTATCTCAGGATAGCTCCTGAGCTTTACTTAAAGCGTTTGATAGTGGGCGGATTAGACAGGGTTTATGAATTAAACCGCAATTTCAGGAACGAGGGCCTGTCTGTGGATCATAATCCGGAGTTTACCATGCTCGAATTTTATATGGCCTATGCAGATTATAAAGAGCTTATGAGGCTCACGGAAAGGCTGTTTTGCGAGCTGGCGGAAAAGATAAAGGGTGTTTTTACCTGGGAATATCAGGGCAATCGCATAGACTTTACACCGCCCTGGAAGTGCCTTACGATTCATCAGGCAATCCTTGAAAACAGCGGGGTGAAAGAAAAAGATCTGGATGATATGGACATGCTCAGAAAGAGGCTCTCAGAAGAAGGGGTTCCCCTGACAGGAAAGGAAGGACATGGAAAGTTGCTATTAAAGATATTTGAGTCTTTGATAGAGCCTAAGCTTATCCAGCCGACTTTTATAATAGATTTTCCCAAAGAGGTCTCCCCTTTGGCCCGTTCCAAGGATACACAGCCGGATATTGTGGAGCGTTTTGAGCTTTATGTGGCTGGCAAGGAGATCGCCAATGCATTTAGCGAACTTAATGACCCTGTTGATCAGAGAAAGAGGTTTATTGAACAGGTGGAAGATTCGGAGGAAATGGAGGGAGTGGTGAAAAGGGTGGATGAGGATTATATCCAGGCACTTGAATACGGTCTTCCGCCTACGGCAGGCGAAGGAATAGGCATTGACCGACTGGTGATGATATTTGCCGATTGCCCTTCGATAAGGGAGGTTATACTTTTCCCTCAGTTGAGGGAGATTTCGAATCCATAGGCGTCATGTCATACGAATTATTTATTGCCCTTCGTTATCTAAAGGCCCGGCGCAAACAGACCGTCATATCCCTTGTGACGTTTATCTCCATGGCAGGCGTTGCGCTTGGCGTTATGGCCCTCATAATAGTCCTTGCGGTAATGACCGGTTTTCAGACGGATATGAGAGACAAAATCCTCGAGACAAATGCCCATGTGGTGGTATTGAGCCATGATCAAAAAGGCATAGAGGATTATGAAAAGGTCATATCCGAGACCGAAAAGATCCCCGATGTTCTTGCCGTAGCCCCTTTTATCTATAGCCAGGTCATGCTATCGTCTCCCAGAAATGCCATGGGCGTGGTGTTGAGGGGCATAGACCCTGATTCTGAGATAAAGGTGACAAATCTTTCGGGAAATATGGTTGAAGGAAGACTGAGCGATCTGAAGGATTTGGATGGCGAAGAGGGCATAATCATAGGCAAGGAGCTTGCCAGGACGCTTGGGGTTTATCATGGCCAGGATATAACGGTTATGTCTCCGGTTGGAAGGCTGACCCCAATGGGGACTGCGCCCAGGATGAAAAAGCTCAGGATAACAGGCGTTTTTGACTCGGGTATGTATGAGTATGACACGAGCCTGGCCTATGTCACACTTGACACTGCCAGGGGATTTTTTGATCTGGGCCCTGTAGTAACAGGTTTACAGGCAAAGGTTAAGGATATCTTTAGGGCGAGGGAGGCGGCAAGGGATATTCAGACTAAACTGGGATTTCCTTTTTATACGAGAGACTGGATGGAAATGAATAAAAACCTTTTCTCTGCATTAAAATTGGAAAAACTGGCCATGTTTATCATTCTCATACTCATAATACTTGTAGCAGCCTTCAATATAGTGAGCACGCTGGTGATGATGGTCCTTGAAAAACACAAGGATATAGGCATCCTGAAATCTATGGGCGCAACTGCAAAGAGCATCATGGGCATTTTTCTGATTGAGGGCCTGACCATAGGTGCGGTAGGCACGTTCATCGGCTTTGCAGGAGGAGTCTTGATATGCTGGGTCGCAGACACATACCGGCTTATTAAGCTCCAGGCGGATATCTATTACATCAGTTATCTGTCTTTTAAGATGCAGCCTCTTGATCTGATTCTGGTGTGCGCTGCATCTATTTTGATCAGCATACTGGCTACTGTTTATCCTGCATGCCAGGCGTCGAAGCTTGATCCTGTTGAGGCATTGAGATATGAATGAAATGAATGAAATAAAAGTTTCGGATCGGCGAAGGTGGTTCCGGGCGAAATTTGGGTTCGTTGGCAGGTAATAGGTAAGAAAGGACACATGAAAGACGTATTATTGAAGATGACAGATATTCACAAATCCTACCCAATGGCAGGAATGCAGGTAGATGTATTGAAAGGCGTTGACCTTGATCTTGAGTCTGGGGGGGTGTTGGCTGTTGTTGGGGCTTCAGGGGCAGGAAAGAGCACCCTGCTTCATATTATAGGGGCGCTTGATAGGCCAACCAAGGGAGGTTATCATTATAAAGACCATGATGTCTTTAAGTGTTCTGATAGAGAGTTGGCCGGTTTCAGGAACAGCACGATAGGTTTTATATTCCAGTTTCATCACCTCCTCCCGGAGTTCACGGCGCTTGAGAATATCATGATGCCTTTGATGATCTCAGGCAAGGCAAAAAAAGAGGAGATAAGGGAAAAGGCGCAGACGCTTCTTAAAGAAGTGGGCCTGGAGAACAGGGAATTCCATAGGCCCTCGGAGCTTTCAGGCGGAGAACAGCAGAGGGTGGCAATAGCCAGGGCTCTGGCCAATGATCCTGAGCTTATTTTAGCGGATGAGCCGACAGGCAATCTGGACACCCAAACAAGCCATTCCGTATTTGATCTTTTGGTAGGGCTCAACTCCCAGAGGGGTATGAGCATGATATTTGTCACTCATAATATGGAACTGGCAAAAAAGGCTAAGCACAGGCTTAGGCTCAAGGATGGGGTTGTCTTGGATTGATTTTTGCATCAGTTGTCATATAATAGACTTTATGATATTTGAAGTGAGATAAAAATAGTTTTATAATTAATTGATATTATTGACAATATTTTTTTGTCTTATATTTATACTGTGTCAAAGCATATTATTTATACTGTAAAAAATTTATACGAGGACATCAATTATGTTCGAACGTTTCACAGAAAGGGCTAAACGGACCATAGTTCTGGCCAGAGAAGAGGCCATCAGGCTGGGGGATCCCTATCTCGGCACGGAGCACATACTCCTTGGCCTCATACGCAAGGAGGACGGCACGGCGGTTGAGATATTGAAAAATATAGGGCTCGATCTTAAAGAGATACATTTTGAAGTGGAAAGAAGGATACCGCGTCAGTATAACAGACGGCTGGAGCATCAAATAGAGATCCCATTCACAAACCGGGCAAAGAAGGTACTTGAACTGGCTATAGAGGAAGCCAATATGATGGGCCATGACCGGATCGGAACAGGGCATATACTTATTGGCCTGGTTAAGGAGGGAGAGGGGATCGCTGCCAGTGTATTTGAAGATCTAAGGGTCGATCTGACGGAGGTCAGGCGTGAGGTTATAAACATGGCGCAGTTTGGCCAGAGAGAGACAAAACCTGAGGTAAAAACGGAGACGCTCAACGAATTTGGAAGGGATATTACCCGTCTTGCAAGAGAAAACAGGCTGGATCCTGTAATAGGACGTGAGGATGAGATCGAGCGCCTTATACAGATACTGAGCCGCAGGACAAAAAACAATCCTGTGCTCATAGGAGAGCCTGGTGTTGGAAAGACAGCCATCGTGGAAGGTCTAGCCCAGAGGATTGTAGACCGTACCGTTCCTATTTTTCTGACTGATAAAAGGATAGTGGGACTGGATTTAGGCCTGCTCGTTGCGGGGACAAAATACAGGGGGCAATTCGAGGAGAGAATGAAGGCAATAATGAAAGAGATTGCCTTGGCCAAGAATGTAATCTTGTTCGTGGACGAGCTTCATACACTGGTAGGCGCTGGAGCGGCAGAGGGGTCTATTGACGCATCCAATATGCTGAAGCCTGCGCTTTCGCGCGGCGAGATACAATGCATAGGCGCCACAACGCTGAGGGAATACAAGAAATACATAGAGAAAGACGGCGCATTGGAAAGGCGTTTTCAGACGCTAATGGTAGCTCCTCCATCCCTGGATGAGACAATTGAGATAATAAGAGGCTTGAGAAGCAAATATGAGATGCATCATCATGTCATATTTAATGAAGAGGCCATTATCCAGGCTGCCAGGTTGTCAGACCGTTACATTACGGACCGCTATCTCCCTGATAAGGCTATAGATGTTCTGGATGAGGCAGGGTCTCGGGCGAGGCTGAAGAATGCGGAATTCCCCCCTATGCTGAAAGATTTACAGAAGGAATCCTTACAGATAAGGGAGGCCAAGGATGAGGCAATAAAATCCCAGGAATACGAAAAGGCTGCGCAACTGAGGGACAGGGAACGGAAACTTAGAATGAAGCTGGAGGAAAAGAATCGTCTCTGGCAATATAAACAGAGGATGAAAAAGATCGAGGTAAGCGAGGATGACGTGGCTCATGTCGTGTCCAAGTGGACAGGCGTGCCTGTGTTTAAGATGGGGCAGGAGGAGTCTGAAAAACTGATTCATATAGAAGATGAGCTGCACAAAAAATTAATAGGCCAGGATGAGGCGATTTATGCCATTTCAAGGGCAATCAAACGGTCAAGGGCCGGTGTGAAAAACCCGAACAGGCCCATAGGTTCTTTCATATTTCTTGGGCCGACCGGCGTGGGCAAAACAGAACTGGCCAGATGCCTGGCGGAATATCTTTTTGGAAGCTATGAGGCGCTTATCAGGATTGATATGTCCGAATACACTGAAAAATTTGCCGTTTCCAGGCTCGTAGGCGCCCCTCCCGGATACGTGGGATATGAGGAGGGCGGGCAGCTCACAGAAAGGGTAAGGCGCAGGCCATATTCGGTTGTCTTGATAGACGAGATAGAAAAGGCGCATCCTGAGGTGTTTAACATCCTCCTTCAGGTTTTGGAGGACGGCCACCTTACTGATTCAAGCGGCAGGTTTGTGGACTTTAAGAATGTAGTCGTGATAATGACCTCCAATGTGGCCGCCAAACATATCGAAAAAAAGGGGAATCTGGGATTCAATCCCCAGGATGATGAAATAACCAAGTATGAGCAGATGAAAAGGCTTGTCATGGATGAGCTGAAACACATGTTCAATCCCGAATTCCTGAACAGGGTCGATGAGATCATTGTATTTCACACCCTTGGCAAGAAACACCTGAGGCAGATCATATACCTTCTTATAGGTCAGCTTAATAAACAATTGAAGGATAGACAGATGAATCTGGAGATTTCCAAGGAGGCTGAAGATTGGCTTTTAGAGAAGGGTTATCAGCCCAAATACGGGGCAAGGCCTCTAAAAAGATGCATACAAAGATATATTGAAGATGTCCTGTCAGAGGATATTATAAAAGGCCGGTTCAAGGATGGCGATTGCATCAGTGTAATTGTTCAGGATGGAGGGCTGGCCTTTGTCAAAAAGATCAGTAGTGTTAAAGAAGAAATCGGCGCAGGCAAACCAGGTTTGATGGGTGAGAATTGAAGGGCTTGAATAAAGCAGACAATCTGGAAAGATACATTAGATGGTTAAGCTGAAGCAAGCCATCCTTTTTATCTGTCTATTTATCCTATTTTCCCCGTATCTTGGCGAAGGGGCGGAGGAATATATCCCTGTTCAAGCTATTGAAATAAATGGGCATCGTGTCATAGAAGAGGATACCATCAGGCATCAGATAAAAACCCGTGTAGGGGATATCTTTAAACCATTTCTCATCCGGCAGGATATCGTATCTATATATAAGATAGGTTACATCGAGGATATAAAGGTTGAATCCGAGCCATTCGAGGGCGGAATAAAGCTTATATACATCATAAAAGAGAGACCTTCAATCAGGAATATCATCTTTGAGGGAAACAAAAAGATAAAAATGGATACGCTCAAAGAGAAGATAGACCTGAAAGAGAAAACCTTTCTCGACAAAGGCGCCATCAATCAAAACATTGGCAAATTGATCCAGCACTATCAGAGCGAAGGGTTTTATCTGGTGGAGATCGATTATAGATTGGAGGATGTCGATGAGGGATGGGTCAACGTTTATATTATTATCGATGAAGGGAAAAAGGTGAAGATCAGGGAGATTGTTTTCTCAGGGAATGAGCATTTTAAAGACAGGGTACTCCAAAAGGAGATAGGCACCAAGACTTATGGACTTTTTTCATGGCTTTCAAGAAAGGGTTTTCTTAACAAAGAGGTATTGGATGCAGACCGCTTTAGAATACAAAATTATTATCTGGACAGGGGATTCATCCACTGCCAGGTTTTTTCACCTGTGGCGGAACTGGACGAAAAAAGGGAACGCCTGACTGTAATGTTTACTATCAACGAGGGTGATCTTTATCAGATTGAGGATGTATCCATTACAGGGAATTTTATTTACTCCATCGAGAACCTGGAAGAATTTATCAAGGTAAAATCCGGCGATGTTTACTCAAGAAGCGCTATAAGCAAGGACACGATCAGCATCACCGATGCCTATGGAGAGAAAGGGTATCTTACAACTGAAGTCTATCCTTCGATTTCCGAGAAGCCGGATAAAAAAGCCGTTTCCATCATATACAGAATCAAAGAAGGGGGGCCTTCTTATCTGAGATGGATAAATATCTCGGGTAATAACAAGACCAGGGACAAGGTCATACGAAGGGAGATGAGCGTCAAAGAGGGTGATCTCCTTGATACAAAACGTATGCGTGAAAGCTACAGAAGGGTCAGAAGCTTGGGCTTTTTTGAGGAGCTGGACATGCAGACAGTTCCAACTATGCTTGAAGACAGGTTTGATCTGGACCTTACAGTTGAGGAGAGGCTTACAGGTCAGATAAGCCTTGGGGCAGGTTACAGCTCCGAGGATCATCTTGTGGGCACATTCGAGATCAGGCAGGGGAATCTGTTTGGCCGGGGACAGAGGCTTTCAGCAGCGGCTGAACTGGGAGGAGAGCGGCAGACATACAGCCTTAGCTTCACCGAACCTTATTTCATGGACAAATCCCTGACGCTGGGAGCGGGGATCTATTACGAGATCAAGGAATATGACAATTATACAAGAAGCTCCCGAGGGGGTGACCTGAACTTTGGTTTTCCCCTTCCCATGGATTTCCGGTTTTTCACAAACTATAATTATGAAAATGTGAATATAACCGAGGTAGACCCTTATATCCTGGCCAGGGATGCAAATAATCAGGAGTTGACCTTTTTTGAGCAAAGCCTGATCGATGCACAAGGGGAATCAGACTCAAGCAGCCTTTTGTTCGCCATCTCCAGGGATACCAGGGATGACCGTTTCAGGCCTACGTCAGGGTCGAATAATCGCCTCTCTTTCAAATATGCAGGCGGGATTTTAGGAGGTGATAACTGGTTCTACAGCACAAGCATTGACAGCGGAATGTATATCCCCCTGCCATGGTGGAAATTTATCCTTGCCCTGCATGGAAATTTGACTTATGCCAGCGGGCACGGCGGCAAGAATCTTCCGGTTTTTGAAAGGCTGTACTGCGGGGGCACCAGCACGGTAAGGGGTTACTCTCAAAGAGGCATAGGCCCGAAAGACATCTATGACAATCCTACAGGCGGAAATAAAAGGGTTGTTTTCAATACAGAGATTCATTTCCCTATCTATGAAGCTATGAACGGGCTGTTTTTTTTCGATGCAGGCAATGTGTTTGACGAACAACAGTATTTTTTCGCAGAGTCTCTGAGGATGAGCGCCGGTATCGGCATACGCCTTTATACTCCTATGGGTCCCATGCGTTTGGACTGGGGATACAAGCTTTTGAGAAGGGTTACAGAGAGCCCGTCTGACTGGCATTTTGCTATAGGGACATATTTTTGATGGGTGCGGGTGAGCTTCCTTAATGGACCCTTTATCTCGAAAATAGATTCTATTTTAGTGATTCGTATTGACACCAAAAGTGGGATAGGCGTTTATCATTTTATTAACCGTTTTTAGCCTGTTTTTTAAGGCTGAATAATCAAAAACAGGATTAGAGGAGGAATCATATGAGTTTTAGAATCAAGTCCATATTAATGTCGGTTTTGATTTTATCTTTTTTTACAGCATTTGTCCCGATATTTACCGGAATAGCAGGCTCAGCCGAGTTAAAGATCGGTTATATCAACAGTCAGAGAATCCTTGAGGAGTCAAAGGCAGGCAGGGATGCGACCAAGTCTCTTGAAAATCTCGAGAAGGAGAAAACCGGCCAGGTGGAGCAAAAGAAAAAGGAGATCGATGACCTGGAGAACGAGCTGAGAAAAAAGGAATTTGCCATTACCCCTGAGCGGAAAAAGGAGATAGAGGACAATATCAGGCACAAAAGCCTGGAGTTGAAATTTTTCGGAGAGGTAAAGGATAAAGAGATCAAGGATCTATATATTAAAAGCCTCAAGAAGGTGGAAAGCCAGGTTATGGAGATTGTCCTGCAGATCGGTCAGCAAGAAGGTTATGACCTTGTGCTCGGACGGGATGAGAGCGGGATATTGTTCGCCAATCCGAAACACGACCTGACCGAAAAGGTCATACAGATTTATGACCAAAAGATGCAGCAATAAATCAGAGTTTACGCTTAAGGATCTTGCAGACAGGATCGGCGGCAGGGTCATCGGCGATGAAAAGATAAGCATAAGGGGTGTTGCCGGTCTGAATGAGGCATGCCCAGGAGAAATCGCCTTTTTTGCCAATCAAAGATACAGGCCATTGCTGGCCAGTACCCGTGCATCAGCCCTTATTGCCTCTGAAGAGGAACCTTTTTTTAAAGGGCCTGTCATTCAGGTCTGCGATCCATACCTTGCGTTCGCCAAGGTATTGGAGATATTCTATCCCTGTTTAGAGCCAGCGACAGGGATCCATCCGGATGCAGTTATACATCCGGATGCAGTGATAGCGGAGGATGCAAGCATACAGGCAGGGGCTTTCATAGGAAGGGGGGTGCGTGTCGGCAGCAAGGTGCATATAATGTCGTGCTCGGTTGTGGGAGAGGATTCAGTGATCGGGGATTGTTCCCTGCTTTATCCAAATGTCACGCTATACCCTGAAACAGAATTAGGTGAGCGGGTTATTATCCACGCAGGTTCTGTCATAGGCAGCGACGGATTTGGTTATGCAAGACAGAACGGTATGCCCTACAAGATTCCCCAAGTAGGAAGGGTTGTGATTGAGGATGATTGCGAGATCGGGGCAAACGTATGTATAGACAGAGGTACACTGGGCGATACAAGGATCGGCAAAGGGACAAAGATCGATAATCTCGTCCAGATCGCCCATAATGTTGTATTAGGGCCTTATTCTGTCATTGTATCCCAGACAGGAATATCCGGCAGCACCCAGGTAGGAAGCGGTGTAATACTTGCAGGCCAGACAGGTGTCGCAGGTCATATAAAGATCGGTGATGGTGTTGTTGCCGCTGCAAGGTCGGGTATTACAAAAGACATCCCGCAGGGGCAAACGATCGCAGGCTTTATGGCGATGCCTGCAAATGAATGGAGAAAATCAGAGGCGGTCTACAGGAACCTGCCTGAGATGCAAAAAAGATACAGGGAACTCCTGAAAAGGGTAGAGTCACTGGAGGCTGTTCTTCAAGCCGGAGGCCATGCCAAGGGCGGCAGTTAGTGCCTGGAAAAAGATCGAAATGGAATTTAAGGTGATTTCGGTGTTGGTTGAAAATCCGCAAACATTGCATTGTATCTGTCCTTTGTTTTTACTTGCTTTATATGAAAATGATCGAACAATGCTTTGTTTTTATTCATTTTCATGCTTCGTTGTGACTGTAAGGTCATGGGGGTTACTTAGCAATTTAATTATTTGAGTGTAACCAAAATAGAACATTGTTGCTTGTTCCAATTTTCCGGACATACTGGATTCCGGCTTTCGACGGAATGACAAATAAGAAATAGCACCATTTTGGTTACAATCTAATTATTTTTGGTGGATTCAGTTTCTGATTTTTTTCTTGTCAGAAGCCATTTCCACAAAGGCACAAACTTTATATTCCTGCCATTTGAATCCTCAATTGAATCATAATCCCATGTAATTACCGATAAGTCGTCACAATTTAGCTCTTCGCTTGCATCTATCAAAGATCTTATTTCCCTCTTTTTCACTGCCATCTCTTCTATTTGATAACAGACCTGTATGAGATTTTTGACAGTCAATCCATCCCTTATAATAAAATCAACCTCTTTGTTGTTTTTGGTTTTATAATAAAAGACATCTTTATTTGGTTTATATCCATCTCTCAAAATCTCAAGGAAGACAAGATTTTCCATCAACCTCCCTGTATTTTGTGAGAACTGAAAGGATTTTGCCAGGATAAGGCCATTGTCCACAATATAGATTTTCTTTGGGGACTTGATTTGCTCGCCAATTTTAAAAGAGAACCTGTTTAGTGAGAAGAATAGATAGGCATCTTCAAGATATCCCAAATAACTCTGAACCGTGCCGGTGCTATTGAATTCAAGGGTATTTCTAATCTTTGTAGAACTAAACTCAGAACAAAAATTGCTTATCATGTACAATGCCAGATCATACATCTTTTGAGGAAATCTCACCCTGTATCTCTTAACAATATCTTTAAATAAAATGGCGTCAAAAAGTGTTTCCAGATATGTTCTGGTGTCAAGATCATTCATAACAATCTCAGGAAACCCGCCATTCTTCAAAAAGCAGTCTAAGTGATTTAGAATCTTTCCTTTCATTTCAGGGATAATATCTTGATCTTTCTCCATCCTGACATTTTTGCTTCCGAGGAATTCACTGAAACTAAAAGGCAGAATCTCAATCGGCACATATCTTCCTGTTAATGCGGTTGCCAATTCTTTACTTAAGAGCCCTGCATTTGATCCGGTCAAAACTAGATTATATCCTCTCCTTTGAAGCTTATTGACAAATAATTCCCAATTTTCTAAATTCTGTATCTCATCAAAAAAGATGAGATCATGTTCTGGATAAACCTCGAAAATACCTTTAACAATATCATCAGTTGAAGCCTTTATAAGATTCTCATCGTCAAGGTTTAAATAGGCAAAGTTGCTTTTGTTTAATAGAAGAAAAGAAAATACGGATTTTCCAGCCCTCCTCGGACCGGTAATCACCTTTATCAGGGACGAATCCAAGAAATGCCTTGCAAAATCAAGCTTTTCGCGTAAAAGATAATTGCGTGAAAGTAGCTTTTCTTTCTCCTTCTTGTGTTGGATTATAAGCTCTTTTATCATATCTTAATCATATACTGGATATAATTTTATATTTTTGTTCAATACAGTAACAATACCATATAAAATCATTATGTCAAATTCATGTTTTGATTTATTTTTGATGGCCTCGTAAAAAGTCTAAAACGCCCCTAAAAATACGTTTAATATAATAAATTTGATATATATTTTGGCGATGTAATTGTTTTTCCTCAGCATCAAAATTACTTTTTACGAGGCCATCATTTTTAACCCCTGAAACATGGGGCGTATTTTCTCTGTGCGCTCTGTGGTCTCCGTGGTGAATTATTACAGTATAAGGAGAATACAGCTACCCTGTGCAATACCTGAATACGCGTCTTCCTACATTGATCGATTCCATCTCAAGCTCATAGGCAAGGGTGATTTCGGTGTTGGTTGAAAAGCCGCAAACATTGCATTGTATCTGTCCCCTGTTTTTTACGTAGCAGCCTGTGGTTATAGTGCCGTCCGGTTCAATGCTTGCGATCATCCAATCCTTGCACCTCTTGGTCCAATCATTGGACTTCAGGGCATCAAGCGCCTTGAAGGAGTTAGTCAGCGGCCATCCCTCCCTCTTCATCCTTATCAGTTCATCCAGCACCCGAACCCTTTTATCGGATGACAGCATCAAAGGGTCTGCCTTTTCATAAGGATAGAAAAACTGTATGGTCACGCCCTTGACCTTCCCCTTCAGGAATCTTACCATGTCAGGTATTTCATTCCAGTTAAGCATGTTTATGGTAGTGTTTACGTAAAGGTTGGGGTGATTGCTTGCCTCAATTTTTTGGATTACCTGATCAAATATATCCCTGCCTCTTATGTGGTTATGTGTCTCTTTTAGCCCATCCAAACTTACCCACAGGCTGTTTGAGTCAATATCCAGGGATATTGTCCCGTTTGTTGTGACGCCAACGCTGAAGAAGTATTTTTTCGCTTCATTGACCACGTCATTGAGGCCGTATTGCCCATTCCTCCATAAAAACGGCTCACCCCCTTCTATAAGCAGTATCCTGATCCCCATATCATACAGTTTTTTCAAAACTGCCTGGATCTGTTTGAAATCCATTTGAGGAAGGTTTTCATGCCAGAAAGGGCAATGCCTGCATTTCAGGTTGCATTTATGTGTGATCTTGAACCCTGCAAGAAGCGGGGTCTTTTTGCCGAGCCACCGTGTCTTAAAGTAGTATCTTAAGAAATAGAAAAACCAGCCACTTTCCATCTGAAAATCCCTTCTTGGTATCTTCTTTCCCCTTTGAGAATAAAATATTCATGGGTGTTTCACCTGATTATCCACTTATGACAGATCAGTGATCTGCCTGTAAACCTCTTCCGCTTCAAGGAGGAAGCAGGGGTTTAAACCGTATAAACGGAAAAGCCAGCATCCGCCTCTGCACTCAGAAAGATGCGGGCATCTTAGGCAGCCTTCCTGCAAATCTTCGGGTATGTCCTTGCGAAATGATGCAAATCCATCCGTCCAGATATGTTGCATCGAATCCTTTCTGCAGTCACCTTCCTCTGTCTTCCTGGATGTTTTCACAGGGCATCCCTGCACTATGCCATTCGAGTTAATGCAAAAGGTGTTCCAACCACAGCCGCAAAAGAACGGGGCAGGGCGAAGGAATGGCTCAAGGGCTCCGAGATATCCGAATAGCTCCCCTGCCTCAACGGCAAATCCCCGCCTTCTGGCCTCCAAAATAAACCTGAAGGAATCCTTGACCGTCTCATGCTGATTGCGCAAGGGCTGGCCGTTGTCAAAGATACGGGGCTGGATCTGCAAGAGATTTGCCCCTGCCCGAAAAGCATCTTCGGTCAGTTTTGGAAATTCCCTGAGGTTTTCATCAAGGAGTATTGAGGACACGCAAATCCTTGGCGCGCCTATATCATGGAAGAATTCTATGGCCCTGATCCCCCGCTCATAAGAATCCTTGGAGTCCCTTATCCTGTTTTGCGTTTCACCATAACCATCCAGTGTTATGACCACAGAGTCAAACTTTGCATCGGACAGGGCTGCCACGTTTTCCTCAACGGCATAGCCGTTTGTGGTAAGGCCCACCCTTATCCCTTTTTCTTTAGCATAGCGGGCTATTTCAAAAAGGTCTTTGCGAAGCAGAGGCTCTCCGCCGGTTAAAGATAGAAATCCGCAGCCCATATCAGCCAGATCATCGATGACCTTTTTTGCCTCTGATGTCTCAAGTTCCTGTGGGGTAGGATGCCCAGCCACTATCTCACAGTGGCCGCATTTAAACTGGCATTTATCTGTTATCACCCACTGCACATATTGGGGGCTGAGTTTGCCCTCCTGTAAATCCTGCTTGTATTTATTGATAAAACCCTCTGAAGGAAGAACCTCCGCCTGAGGTCTTGGGTATTGATCTTTAGTGGTAAATGCCTCAGTGGCTTTTTTTGCCTCTTCGTGCGTTATTTTTGCCTCTTCATGCCCTATCTCTTTTGATTTTGCGGTTTCCGATTTTTCCTGTGTTTTGATCATCCTTTTTATATTATCGAGAAAAGGCGTCAAAAGGTCTAAAGGAAACGGGAAAAGGATGGTCGATCCCTTGTTTGTGGATATATCACGAAGGGTCTGGAGATACCTGAGCTGCAGGCCATGCGGATTGCTTGAGAGTATCTCGCCTGCCTCTGCAAGGGTCCGGGATGCCTGATATTCGCCCTGGGCGTCTATAAGCCTTGCCCTTCGCTCACGCTCCGTCTCGGCCTGTTTGGCCATGGCCCTTTTCATCTCCTCAGGCAGTGTGACCTCCTTGATCTCCACCATAGTGATATTGATGCCCCACTGACTTATGTGCACGGATATGATCTCCTGCAGGTGTTTATTTATCTTTGCCTGCTGGCTCAGGAGTTCATCCAGTTCCACCTGACCCAGCACACTCCTCAATGTGGCCTGGGCAAGCAGGAAGGTGGATTGATAGATGTCCTGTATATTGATAATGGCCATTGCCGGATCAGAGACATGAAAATAAACGACTGCGTCCACCGTGACAGGGACATTATCCCTCGTCATTATATCCTGACGGGGCACATCTATGGACACCAGGCGCAGATCCACCCTCTGTATACGGTCTATCAGCGGTATTAGAATGACCAGCCCCGGGCCTTTTGTGGATAGAAATTTCCCCAGGCGGAATACGACGGCTCGTTCATATTCTTTGAGTATCTTAAAGGCCGATCCAATGACGGCTATAGAGCCTAATATCAGCAATAATATTTTTATATATACAAGATTCATCATTTTTTATTTTCCTCCCTATGATTTATATAAAATCTTTATATCAGAGTTTGCCTCCCAATCCAATAAGGTTCATAACAAACCATAAAAGCCCCATGATTGAAAATATGGAAAAGATCACAGACAAAAGGCCGTATATGGAAAGCCAATGAAACCGTTTTTTGCGCAGGTATTCCTTCCCTTTTTGCCTCATGTTCACTGTGCGTGAGAAGTCTGATAGAAGCCAGTATCCGTCTCCGTTGACCAGCGGATTCATAATAATGCTCCACCTTGTGTATTGCAGGATGAGAAGCGGGGTTACATAGTATTCAGCCGCAGGGTAATAGATTGCAAGGGCAACGAGCAATGAATTAAGGCCCATGTCCATAAGGATGCCCGCTGAGTTTATTAGCAGGCGGATATTTCTTGGAAGGCACCAGGCTGCGTGCGTGTCCATATATACGGCAGGGAAAAACCAAAGGAATGTGAAACCAAGTCGCGGGGCAAAATACTTCCTTGCGCTGAGATAGTGTCCCAATTCATGCAGGATGATCGGGATGATGGAAATAAGCCCGACTATCAATGCATCATACCATCTTCCAAGACGGAATGTGCGCGCAATATTTTGAAAATACTCAATTTGTATAGCAGCCAGCAGAAAAAACAGGAGGACGAAAGGGGCGATGTGTATATCGTCCTGTTGACCCGACTTGGTGATTTTGCCCTCCCTTGGAGAGACAATGGCTCCCTCGCGGCGGAGATTTGCGATCAATCCGTTGAGTTCCTTTTGATCGATCTTGTATTTTGTGCATAACGGGACAACAGGCATTCCAGCGTTCAGTTCCATTAGAAGGCGTAATGTGAGCCAATCCACATGGAACAGCCCCTTCGAAGGTGTGCGGATCCATATTGTGCCGTCATCCAGGAAGCCGTACTCGAACCGGAGGGATTGATTATAGCTTTTTCTCTCAGGTTCAGTGTAGGCAGGATGTGGTGACGGACTGCCTGAAATTTTCTGCTGCAAAAATGGCATATTCAAGATTTTCTTATTTTCCTTATTTAAAGCGCTGGATTCCGTGTCAGGCACTGAATGACAAAATAGGGTGAAACCGGCTTTTTACAAATCCATCAATTCTCAAAGTTTTTATTTCTGTTGACCGATATAAAAGTTAGAACAGTTTAACTTGTAAATTATCAATTGTCCATAGACGGCTGATTTTGATGGACTCGTAAAAGGTTTTTACCGGCTTTTTAAATTGCGTCAGGATTGATAAATACTTTTAAAATTGTGGTCGCGAGATCACGTGGATTGGGAAGAAACTATGACACACCCTTCAGACAACATATTCGAGCTTTTGACCCATCACCTGTCTGACAACGTGCTGGTAAAGATCAATATATTTGGGCTGGACATGAGCATCACAAAATACGTGGTCTTCATGTGGATCATATCCGGCGGGATTTTTCTATCTCTCTATATCCTGGCAAGAAAATACAGGGGGCGGGGCATAAGCGCCCCTGACCGCACCATGACCCTGATCGAGACCTTTGTAGGATTTGTAAGGGATGACATTGTGAGCCCTTTTATAGGGCATGAAAGGGAGAGGGCTTACCTTCATTTCTTCTGCACCCAGTTTTTATTCATCCTTGCCTGCAACCTGGTCGGCCTTATTCCGAAATCGGTCACAGTCACATCGAACCTTGCGGTCACAATGGGGCTTGCCCTGGTGACCTTTTTTTTCACGCAGGTCTATGGCATGGTGAGCCGGGGGCCTATTTCCTACTGGAAACACCTGGTCCCCGATGGCGTGCCGGTTTTGCTCGCCCCGATAATAGCCCTCAATGAATTCATAAGCCTGTTCAGCAAGCCTTTTGCCCTCATGATCAGGCTTTTTGCAAACATGCTTGCGGGGCATATCGTCATATTTGTCATCCTGTATCTGGTCATCATGTTCAGAAACCTGTTTCTGGGGGTCTTTACCGTACCTATCGCTGTGGCGGTTAGCCTCCTTGAGATATTCATCTGTGTTTTACAGGCATATATATTCACTTTCCTCTCAGCTATATTTGTGGGCATGGCAGGAGAGGCACATTAATAGTTGATTCAAAAACCTAAATAAGGAGGTAGATGAAATGTTACCAAATATCGCTGCATTAGGAGCCGCATTAGGGGCCGGACTGGCTGCAGTCGGGGCAGGCATTGGCATAGGACTTATAGGCGGGGCTTCGCTTCAGGGGATTTCAAGGCAGCCTGACACCCTCAATCCGCTCAGGGCGACTATGTTGATAGCCGCAGCCCTTGTCGAGGGCATAGCTCTTTTCGCCCTTGTTATATGCATCATAGTGGCTACAAAATAGGCATAGCCGGGAGATATTGGGATGTTTGACATCATAAAGGAAGGTCTTCTGCAGATCCAGCCCGGGCTGATGATCTGGACGCTGGTCACATTCGGGCTGCTGGTCTTTGTCCTGTGGAGGTATGTCTGGGGCGTCATTCTCAATGCGCTGGATGCTAGGTCTGCAAAGATTTCCGAGGATCTTGAACACGCAAGGCAGGAAAAAGAGGTGGCGGACGGTCTCCTTGAGCAGAGGAAAAAGATGCTTCTGAGCGCGAAGGAGGAATCCCTGACGATTGTTAGCAGGACAAAGGCATCAACCGTGGAGATAAAGAATAATATCCTTACAGAGGCAAAAAAGGAGGCGGAGAAGCTTCTGCAAAAGGCCCAAAAGGATATTGAACAGCTCCGTCACAAGGCCATTGAGGAATTTAAGGCGGATCTGGTGGATATCACATTTAATATGACGAATAAATTCCTTAATAAACAGATCGATCCCAAGGAAGGGGAGCGTCTGATGGACGAATACTTGGAAGAGTACGTAAAACATGCCAAATAATACAGATTGCCAGACATCTGTCAAGACCGAGCACGGGTTAGGGGACGATGTCTTCCTGACCATGGGGCACAAGAAGTATAAGGCATCTATGGCATATGCCAAAGCGCTTTTCAATTTCGCTGTGGACTTCAAACTTCTTGGTCCTATCGGCAAGGGATTTGAGGAATTTATCTGCATATGGCGGCAGTCGTCGCTGATGAGGCGGTTTATCCAGTGTCACGCCATAGACAGAAATACCAGAAAAGAGCGTATAAACAGCCTTTTTAAAGACCGTATGCATAAGGGGATCCTGTGTTTCTTAGGGAAGCTTATTGACAACAGTCATACAGAGCTTATTCCAGGCATTTACAGCATGTTTTCAGATATGGCGGATGAAGCCCGCAACAAAAGGCGTGTGCGTGTTGTGTCGGCTTTTCCTCTCAACTCTTCTCAAAAAAGCAGGCTTCAAAAAACGCTGGAGGATTACCTTAAACTGGCTGTCACGATCAGCAATGAGATAGACCCCAGGATACTGGGCGGATTTGTTTGCTATACGGATTCAATAAAGATAGATATGTCATTGAAAAGAGACCTGGAAAAACTGAAGGACCGGGTTTTAACTATGCCTTGCGGGGGGGATAAAAAAGATGAAGGTTAATGTTGCCGAACTTTCTCAAATAATTCAGAAAGAACTGGAAGCATACGAATCTCTACTGGAAGTAGATGAGGTAGGCACTGTGCTCGAGGTGGGGGATGGCATCGCCAGGGTGAGCGGGCTTAGAAATGCGATGTCTGCGGAGATGGTGGAGTTTGAGAACGGGATACAGGGGATTGTATTCAACCTTGAGCAGGAGACGGTTGGCATTGTCATACTTGGCGATTATCTGAAAATCAAGGAAGGCTTTCAGGCAAAGAGGCTCAAAAGGCTTCTTTCCGTGCCCGTAGGGGAGGCGCTTCTTGGAAGGATAGTAGATCCTCTGGGAAACCCCCTTGATGATATGGGGCCTGTGAGATGCGAAGAAAGCCGTCTTGTCGAATCCCCTGCCCCAGGTATATCCGCACGCAAACCTGTAAGGACACCGCTTCAGACCGGCATAAAGGCCATAGACGCCATGGTTCCCATTGGCAGGGGGCAAAGGGAGCTGATAATCGGTGACAGAAAGACCGGAAAAACGGCCATTGCGATAGATACCATTATAAATCAGAGGGAAAGCGGGGTAATCTGTATCTATGTCGCCATCGGTCAAAAGACGTCAACGATCGCCGCAGTTGTTGAAAAACTCAAAGAATATGACGCGATGGACTATACCATCATCGTATCGGCAAGCGCCAGCGCAAATTTTCCGCTCCAGTACATAGCCCCCTATGCAGGATGCGCTATGGCGGAGTGGTTTGTGAATGAAAAACACAAGGATACTCTCATAGTATATGATGACCTATCCAAACATGCGGACGCATACAGGCAGCTTTCCCTGCTTCTGAACCGTCCGCCTGGAAGGGAGGCATACCCAGGAGACGTGTTTTATCTGCATTCCAGGCTGCTTGAGAGGTCAGCAAAGCTGTCGGACGATCTTGGAGGAGGTTCGATGACAGCCCTGCCTATAATAGAGACACAGGAAGGTGAGGTCTCCGCCTACATCCCCACCAATGTAATCTCCATTACAGATGGCCAGATATACCTTCTTCCAAATCTGTTTGCTGCAGGCATCCGGCCTGCTATAGATGTGGGCATATCGGTCTCCCGTGTCGGAGGGAATGCCCAGATCCATGCCATGAAGCAGGTAGCTGGGACACTGAGGCTGGAAATGGCCCAGTTCAGGGAGCTTCAGGCATTTGCACAGTTGGGAACCGATCTTGACCCTGCCACACAAAGGCAGTTAAAGCGGGGCATGTGCCTTGTGGAGCTTCTTAAACAGCCTCAGTTCAAGACGATGAAAGTCGAGGATCAGGTGGCGCTAATCTATGTGGCATCTCACGGCTGCTGCGACATGATCCCTCCTGGCATGGTAAGGCAGTTTGAGGCTGAATTCCTTGAGTATATAAACGGCGTTTATCCTCATGTAATCAGTGATATTGCGCAGACAGGGAGGCTTAATAACAAGACACTGCTCAAAGAGATAGGAGAGGAGTACAGCAGGAAATTTATCAAGGATCACAATATCGTACAGGACACCGAAGAGGATGGATGCGAATGTCCCCAAAAAACAGAACAACAGAAACCGCATGACGTTGAAGGGGGCTCAAGGTAGACAGTGGCTACGCTTCGCGACATAAGAAAGAGGATAGAGGCGGCGGCCAACATCCGCAAGATCACCCAGACCATGGAGAGGATATCGGCTGTCAGGGTGATGCGATCAAACAGGAGGCTTGAAAAGACAAGGGAATATTCCACCGCCCTCAAAGATATAGCCGCTGATCTCTTCTATACAGGGATACAGGATGAAAACAGCTTCAGGGATATCTGCCTGCTCCATAGCAGGAAAGAGATAAAAGAGGTGGGGATCGTTGTTGTTACAAGCAATCAGGGCATGTGTGGAGGGTTCAATTACAATATCATTCAGGAGGCAGAAAGGGTCTACCAGCAATTCTGCGTTGGCAAAAATGTGCCCAAGGTGTTTGCTGTCGGGAAAAAGGGGATACAGCACTTCAGGAACATGGGCATCCGCCTGCATTTCGCATGTGATCAGTATTCGGATAAATTCAGTTATGATGACATAAGAGCGTTGGGGCAAAAACTGATCATTTCCCTGGAGACAGGCGATCTTGACGAGGTGTTCATAGTTTATAACCACCTGGAATCCTCTTCAATAAGGGGGCCTGTTGTGGAGGCGCTGCTTCCATGCGATGAATTTTTGAGGGAGATCCATTCCCCTGAAAAAAAGAAACGCAAGCTGTTTGTGTGCGAACCCAATGTCCATGACCTGATAGACGCAGTGCTTCCCGAACTTGTCATAAACAGGCTTTTTCAGGCAGTGCTTGAGAGCATTGTTTCCGAGCATATAAGCAGGAGGCTTGCCATGCAGCAGGCATCTGTTTCAGCAAAGGACATGATCACAGAGATGCGAAACAGATACCATGCGCTGAGAAAATCGAAGATAACAAGGGAACTCAACGAAATCATGGGGACAATACTTGCCCTTCAGAGGGATTGAGGTGAAGGAGAAATGAACAAAGGAAAAGTCGTTCAAATCATAGGCTCTACAATGGATGTGGAATTTCCGCCAGGGAATCTTCCGGATATATTCAACGCCCTGCGGCTGGATATGGAGGTCAGCGGGAAAAAGGCCACGGTTATGGCCGAGGTGCAGCAGCATATAGGCGCAGGCCAGGTCAGGGCGGTGGCGCTTTCCTCTACGGACGGCATTGCCAGGGGGATGGAAGTATCGGATACAGGACATCCGATTTCCGTGCCCGTAGGGGAAAAGACCCTTGGCAGGGTGTTCAATCTGCTTGGAGAGACAGTTGATCATGGGGAGCTTCTTACAACGGGAGACCGGTTGCCTATACACAGGGATCCCCCAAAATTTATGGATGTCGAGTCAAAGATAGAGATATTCGAGACAGGCATCAAGGTGGTGGATCTCCTTGAGCCTTATATAAAAGGAGGCAAAACCGGCCTTTTTGGCGGTGCAGGCGTAGGTAAGACAGTCCTCATAATGGAGCTTATCAATAACATAGCAAAGATACACGGCGGGTACTCCGTTTTTGCCGGGGTAGGAGAAAGGACAAGGGAAGGGACTGACCTTTGGCTTGAGATGAAAGAGGCGGGGGTGCTTGAGAAGACAGTCCTTGTCTACGGGCAGATGAACGAGCCTCCAGGCGCAAGGCTTCGTGTAGGCCTTTCAGCGGTGACCATGGCGGAATACTTCAGGGATCACCACCACGTGGATGTCCTGTTGTTTGTGGATAATATATTCCGTTTTACACAGGCAGGATCTGAGGTTTCGGCCCTGCTTTCAAGGATGCCTTCCGCAGCAGGATATCAGCCGACCCTCGCCACAGAGATGGGCGAGTTGCAGGAGAGGATAACAACCACAAAGTATGGTTCTATAACAAGCATACAGGCCGTCTATGTGCCTGCCGACGATATAACGGATCCCGCTCCTGCCACCACATTCTCGCATCTTGACGCAAACACCGTGCTATCAAGGAAGATTGCGGAAAAGGGTATATACCCAGCGTGCGACCCGCTTGAGTCCTTTTCAAGGGCGCTTTGCCCCGAGGTGGTAGGGCAAGAACATTACGATACAGCGCGGGAAGTGCAAAGGGTCCTGCAAAGATACAAGGACCTCCAGGATATCATCGCTATCCTCGGCATGGACGAGCTCTCAGAGGAGGACAAGGCGCTGGTTTACAGGGCAAGAAAGCTTGAAAAGTTTCTATCCCAGCCCTTCTTTGTCGGCGAATCGTTCACAGGAATGCCAGGCCGTTATGTCAGCCTTGAAGACAATCTGAGAAGCTTCAAGGGGATACTTTCCGGAGATTACGATCACCTGCCTGATCAGGCCTTTTATATGGTCGGCGACATAGACGAGGTGGTGGAAAAGGCAAAGATGCTTAAGGCAGAGGAGTCATAAGGATGGAGGGCTCGCAGCCTATAAGGGTCAGGATAATCACCCCTGAGAAGACCGAATACGACGAGATGGTAAATCATGCAATGCTTCCTGGCATAGAAGGAAATGCCGGCATATTCCATAAGCACACCCCGTTCATGACATATCTTAAGCCAGGATATCTATACATATACATGCAGGGCAAAAGGATCGTCCGCATAGGCATGAAAAGCGCCATTCTGGAATTCAAAGACGATTCCCTGACCATACTCACCTCAGATGAAATATATCAGGAGGATTTTTATACCGGTCAGGCGGATCAATCGAATGAGCAGGATAATGTCTCTCAGAAATAAGGTGCTTCAGTTCCACGAGATTTTTCTATCTTGGCCCACGAATCACGCAAGGATACAGTCCTGTTGAAGACAGGCTTTTCAGGGGAAGAGTCTACTGAGTCTACGCAAAAGTAGCCCTGTCTCAGAAACTGGTAGAAGCTCCCAGGAGCGGTTTCGGCAAGGCATGGTTCGACCCTGCAAGACGTCAATGTCTCAAGGGAGTTGGGATTTAAGAATGTCCTGAAATCTCTATCCTTTTCATCATCGGGGTTCGCCCTCAGGAACAAGTGATCATAAAGACGCACTTCGGCTTTCACGGAGTGGGCCGCCGAGACCCAGTGAGATGTGCCCTTTACGATGCGTCCATCTTTTGACCAACCGCCTCTTGTCTCCGGATCATAGGTGCAGTGCAGTTGAATCACCTCGCCTGTATGTTCGTCCTTAATTACCTTTGTGCATTTGATGTAATATGCATGTTTCAGGCGTATCTCGCTGCCGGGGGACAGGCGGAAAAACTTCTTCGGTGGATTCTCTCGAAAATCATGCTGCTCGATATACAGTGTTTTTGAGAATAGGACCTTCCTTGAACCCATACCTGGGTCTTCGGGATTGTTTTCGGCGTCCATCTCTTCCACTTTTTCTTCGGGGTAGTTGTCTATTATCACCTTAAGTGGACGCAATACCGCCATAACCCGAGGGGCTCTCCGGTTGAGGTCTTCCCTTATATAGTGTTCAAGCAGGGCTATATCTACTACACTTTCCCTCTTTGCCACTCCGATACGGTCACAAAAATTTCGGATTGACTCAGGGGTATAGCCACGCCTTCGCAGGCCGGCTATCGTAGGCATGCGGGGGTCGTCCCATCCGCTGACGAGTTTTCCTTCAACAAGGGCCAGGAGCTTTCGTTTGCTCAATATAGTATGGCTGAGATTAAGCCTGGCAAATTCGATCTGCCGGGGGTGGCAATCCACTTCCAGTTGATCGAGAAACCAGTCATACAATGGGCGGTTGTTTTCAAACTCCATAGTGCAAATAGAATGGGTGATGCCCTCGATAGAATCCGAAAGGCAATGGGTAAAATCATACATTGGATAGATGCACCATTTATTGCCTGTCCTGTGATGCTCTGCCCTGAGTATGCGGTACATGACAGGGTCGCGCATATTTAGATTCGGGGATGCCATATCGATCTTAGCGCGAAGCACACGGGATCCGTCCTCGAATTCTCCTGAGCGCATACATTCAAACAGATCCAGGTTTTCTTCTGCAGACCGGTTGCGATAAGGGCTTTCCCTGCCAGGTTCGGTTAAGGTGCCGCGATATTCCCGTATTTCGTCAGGGCTCAGATCGCAAACATAGGCCTTGCCCTTTTTTATGAGCTGCACGGCGTACTGATACAGCCTGTCGAAATAGTCGGATGCATAGAACAGACGGTCGCCCCAGTCGAATCCAAGCCACCTTACGTCTTTCATTATGGATTCCACATATTTAATATCTTCCTTGCTTGGATTTGTGTCATCGAATCTTAGGTTGCACAGGCCGCCTTTATGTTCGGCTGCGATTCCGAAATTCAGGCAGATGGATTTTGCATGTCCTATATGCAGATAGCCGTTCGGCTCAGGCGGGAATCTGGTATGCACCCTGCCATCATTTTTGTTTGCCTTCAGGTCTTCTGCGATAATGTTTCTGATAAAATCTAATGAGGCTGAAGGATCGGTATGTTCAGGTGAAAAATTTATAGTCATTTCAATTTTTGATAAATTCGTTGGTCATCCTGAATGCATCATCATCTGTGAACTGCCGCGGGGGATGTTTAAAGAAATAGGAGGATGGCGCTTCAAGCGCCCCGCCTATCCCACGATCAATGGCAAGTTTTGCACAACGGATGGCGTCTATGGCGACCCCTGCGGAGTTGGGCGAATCCTCTACAGACAGCCGGAGTTCAAGATTCATCGGCACATCGCCAAAGAGCCTGCCCTCCATTCGGATGAAGCAGATTTTATTGTCGTTTTGCCAGGGCACATAATCGCTTGGCCCGATATGGATGTTTTCGTCATCCATTCGTTTGGCTGCCACGGCCTGAACAGCCTCGGTCTTGGATTTTTTCTTAGAGGTCAGGCGGGTGCGGTTGAGCATATTGAGAAAATCCGTGTTGCCGCCGGTATTTAGCTGATAGGTTCTGTCGAGTTTGACGCCCCGTTTGGCGAACAGGTCGGTCAAAACCCTGTGGGTGATGGTTGCGCCCAACTGGGATTTTATGTCGTCGCCCATGATGGGGATGTTTTTTTCTTCAAAACGTTTGGCCCATTGGGGATTGCTGGCGATAAAGACAGGTATATTATTAATAAAGGCCACGCCTGCCTTTAATGCGCAACCGGCATAAAACAGTGCGGCCTTTTCAGATCCGACCGGAAGGTAATTCAACAGGACTTCCGATCCTGATTCCTTGAGCGTTTTTAAGATTTCTTCCTCGGTTGGTTCAGGTTTGTCGGCCACAACAAAAGTGCGTCTTTCATCATAATCTTTCATATGTTCTGAAAACCCGTCCAGTATCTTCCCCATTTGCACGATTACATTAGATTTTACAAGCCTTGGATAAAAAACCTTCGTGCAGTTGGGAGGTGAAAAAATGGCTTCGTTCACGCCGGAGCCGACTTTTCTTTTATCTATATCAAAGGCTGCAACAACTTCGATATCACCGGGTTTATATCCGCCGATTTCCCAATGCATGAGGCCGGTTGCATCTTGAGTGTCCTTTTCCCTGTAATAATGGATTCCCTGAATAAGCGAACTGGCACAGTTTCCAATACCTACTATTGCGATTTTAATCTTGCTCATAGATATCGTCACCCCATCAATGTCATCATGATACTTCATAAAATCCATAAAATCAATTTTTGATATAAAATCAAGCAATCAGATTTTAAATGGCAGATATAATGCCCTGAGGGTCTCGTATAATTTTACCAACCGCCGCTTGCCCCGCCTCCCCCGCTCATGCCTCCGCCGAAGCCGCCGAACCCTCCGCTGAATCCGCCTCTGCCGCTTGACCATCCCCCTCCGCCAGGAAATCCCAAAAACAGAAGAGGCCAAAGGCCGCTTCTTATCAGGAATATGAATATAAATAGAAATAACAGCAATGAGAATATGCCTCCTAACCTTGAGGATTTTTGGGATATATTGGATATGTCTTCGGGGTTGGTCCTGAAAGCCATTCCATCAGGCAGGCTGATCCCGTATTCTTTGGCTATCAGGTTAAGCACAGACTCTGTTCCGGCCAATAGACCCTGATCGAAACGGCCTTGTTTGAAGTTTGGTGTGATGACCTGACGGATAATCTCGCCTGCTGTGCCGTCCGTTATAGCGCCTTCGAGGCCATATCCCACCTCTATCCTGACCTTCCTTTCCTCGACGGCCACAAGGATAAGTATGCCGTTGTCCTTATCCTTCTGTCCGATCCGCCATTTTTCAAAAAGAAGGACTGCATAATCTTCAATATTGTAAGGGCTGATTGTTTTCAGGGTTACAACCGCCACCTCTGAGCCTGTCTTCTGTTTCATGTATGTAATCAAATTATTTAAATGCTGGACGGATTCGGATGACAGGAGCTTTGCAAGGTCAGTCACATAACCCTGCGGCGCAGGAAAGAAGGTTTCTTTTGCATTTGCCGCGCAGGAAAAGGGATATATAACAAGGACGATAATAGCAAGAAAAATGGCGAATTTAATGAGGGCTGATATTTTTATGTCTTTATCCCGGTTCAGGAAAGGGTTCCTTATATTCATGATCCTTAAATTAGGCCTATTACGAATGTATAATATTTATCCGGTCGATCTTTGTCGCCAGTTCAGTCAAGTCATTCATATACCCTTTGAATATACTGTCTATACATGGGCGATCAGGTTTATGGGCGCCCTTTTTTATATCCAGGATGTCTATAAACGCCTTCCCTTCAAGGTGAAATTCATGGCAGACCTGCCTGATGATCTCTTCATTGGTCTTTGGAGGGATGGAGCCGGGTTTAACAAGGCGGATGGAGTTTCTTAATATAGGAAGAAGGCTTGTCAATGATCCGGTCAAGACCCTAAGGATATGACGCTTATTTAATCCCGTCTCAAGATATGCCTGACGAAGACGAATTATCTTGCCTTTTATCTGCTGCTCGCACTGGAGCCTCAGGTTTTTGGGATCGATAACAAGATCAGGGAAAGGGTCTGTGCCGTAAAGGCTTATGTGTTTCTCTTTCATATCGAGGAATTCGGCAGGAAAGACGTCTAATGATGTGTTTATATGCTCAGGCGTAAGAAATAGGGGCGCGGATATCCTTTTTTTGCGGCCAAACTTTATCAGTTTGAGGGATTTCTGAAGGTCTTCCATCTCCAGCCGGTCTATCATCACCATAAGATTTATGTCGGATCGTTTTGGGATATGGTCCCCGACAGAGGCGCTTCCATATATACATATAAAGCAGATCCTTCCCGCAAAGTCTTGCAGCAGCCTCTGGCAAAATATGCTTACATTTTCTCTGAGCCTCGGATCGAGGATGTCCAGATTTTTTAAGGTGTTTTCCATTATCATTCCATTACAATGCCAAACATGAGGGAGAAATTGATGCATACCTTTTCTTTAAGCTCATCTGTGTGTACCCCTTTTATCTGCGCAATCCTTTCATAGGTATGCAGGACATATGCCGGCTCATTCCTTTTGCCCCGGAATGTTTGTGGGGAAAGGTAAGGGGAGTCTGTTTCCACAAGCAGCCTGTCCATGGGCGTAAAACGAACTGCATCACGAAGTTTCTCTGCACTCGGGTAAGTTACAGGGCCTGCAAAGGAGAGTGATGCCCCCCATGAAAGGAGCCCTTTTGCCTGATCCGTGTCTCCTGAAAAGCAGTGAATCAGTACCTTTGCAGGGTTTATATGTACGGTTTTCAGGATATCTATCAACAGGGGATATGCCTGACGGCAGTGGATGATTACAGGGAGGGAAACCCCGGCGGCAAGGCTCAACTGTTCCCTGAATACCCCTTCCTGACATTCAGGGTCAGAGTGTTTGTAGTAAAAGTCGAGTCCGATTTCGCCTACGGCTAAAATATCTTTGTTGTTTAGAATGAGCGACTTGAGGTTTTCGTATGATGAATCATCTACATCCTTGGCTATATGAGGGTGATAGCCTAAACCTGAATATATAAATCCGGGATATTTCGCTGCCAGGGCGATCTCACTTGTGAACTCTTCGGGGCTTGTTCCGATGCTGAGGATCGCCTTGACGCCTTTTTTTTTGGCTCTTGAAATGACCTCATCACGATCGGGATCGAAATCGGCCTGACTCAGGTGTGCATGAGAATCAATGGCGCCTATGTTCATCCGTTTTCCTTCTTTATAAAAACGCCGCTTTTCCCGCCGGATTTGCGAATAAGTTCGACCTTATGAATGCTCATGCCGCGGTCTATGGCCTTGCACATGTCATAAATGGTCAGCGCAGCCACGCAAACAGCGGTCATGGCCTCCATTTCAATCCCTGTCCTGTCCACCGTTTTTACAATAGCCTCTATATCCACCCTGTTTTTTTCTTTCACAGGCAGAAAGGATATGCCGATGGATGTGATAGGGATTGGATGACAAAGAGGTATTAGCTGGGAGGTGCGTTTCGCTGCCATGATACCGGCAAGCCTGGCCACTTCGAAGACATCCCCTTTGGAGATGCCTTTATCCATTATCCTTTGCAGGGTTTCAGGCTTCATTTCTACCGAGCCCCTTGCCAGGGCTTCACGAGCGGTAACGGGCTTATCCGAGATATCTACCATCTTGGACCGGCCTTGTTCATCAAAATGTGTCAGATCCTGCATTAAAAATCCCTTTTAATTGCGGTTCCATCAAGGCTGCAGGGTGACCGGATATATGTAAGGCCCCCTTTGTACCATAAGCAGCAGGCTTTCCTGCTGGGCCGCCGCTAAGATCGCCTTCTTGAAGGTTTCTTCCTCTTCAATGACCTGATTATTTACCTGACGGATAATATCCCCCGGCCTGATGCCTGCCCGGTCGGCTGCCTTCATTCTGACTACCTCTGTGACTATTATCCCTCTTTTGTCCTTTATACCGTATTTCAGAAAGTCATTCTGGGTTATCTTTCTGTATCTTATCCCCAGCCAGTTAAAGGCCAGGCTTTCCGCAAGCTCGATAGGGATGTCCGATGCCGTCACCTCTATATTTATTTTTTTGTCATCCCTGATAATGCTGAAAGTTATCCTGTCCCCTGATGTGTATCCTGAAATGATCGAGATATAATCCTCCCATGTTGATATTGCCTGACCGCCCATATTTATGATAATATCCCCTTGTTTTATGCCGGATTTTTCAGCAGGGCTTCCTTCCATGACCTTTGTCACAATCACCCCTTCCTTGATGGAAAGGTCGAAGTGTTTTAGAAGGTTTTGATCCAGTTCCTGGACATAAATCCCTGTCCATGCCTTGCGCACCTCTCCGTAATGGATCAGGTCTTTTATGATCCTTTTTGCCCTGTTTATGGGTATGGCAAAACCGATCCCTTCGGCCTCCTGATAAATGGCGGTATTTATCCCTATCAGTTCTCCCAATATGTTCAGGAGCGGCCCCCCGCTGTTTCCAGGATTTATTGACGCATCCGTTTGGATAAAGTCTTTATATATCCGGTCTTCCTTGACCTTTACAGATCTGTTCAGTGCGCTTATGACACCTGTAGTCACTGTGTGGGAGAGACCGAATGGGTTTCCGATGGCTATAACGGTCTCACCGATCATAAGGTCATCCGATTTGCCCATTGTGACATGTGGGAGAGGTTCTTTGTCATCTATCTTGATTATGGCAAGATCGGATTTAGTATCCGCTCCGATCAGCTTGGCCTCAAATTCCCGTTTGTCGGCCAAAGTGACAATGATCTGTGATGTTTTAAGTATGACATGTTCGTTGGTGAGTATGTACCCCTCGGGGTTGATGATGACCCCGGAGCCGAGGCTTTGCTGCTTATAGCTTCTTTGAGGGAAGGCATTGAAGAAATCCCTGAAGAATTGATCAAAAAAAGGATCCCCAAAGGGATTGATTCTTTCCTTCATTATCCTCTCAGTACTTATATTTACAACTGCCGGTCCTACCTTTTTTACTGCAAGCACAACTGGGGTTTCCCTGTTTGGGTAGTTTTCAGCGCCTGCATCTGCTGCATGGGATAAAGATAAACCTATAAGTGGAATAAGAATAAAGGCTAATATGCAGAGGAATAGCCGGTAACGACTTAAACTGATGCTTCTATGAGAAAAGATTGAATACCCCCTTTCTTGCGCCCTTTTTTTTCTCAATATCCTGAAATTCTCTTAACAGCTCTTCCTGCCTTTTGTTCAGATTTGTAGGTATCTTAACTATTATGCGCACTATCTGATCACCCTGTCCGAATCCCTTTAACCTTGGAAATCCGGCCCTTTTTATCTTAACGGTATCGCCTGTCTGCGATCCCTTGGGCAGGGAAATGAGCTGATTCCCATTCAGGGTAGGCACCTCTATTTCATCGCCAAGCGCTGCCTGAACCATTGAGACCGGAACATCGCAGATTACGTCATCCCCTTCGCGTTTAAAATAATCATCTTCCCTGACAATGATTAGCACATAAAGATCTCCGGGCGGTCCGCCCAATGTGCCTTTTTCGCCTTCGCCAGTTATCCTGAGCCGGCACCCTGTGCTTACGCCAGGAGGGATTTTGATGCCTAATTTTTGTTTAACGACCACAGTCTTTTGTCCTCTACATTCCGGGCAGACATGTTCGATGATCTTGCCTCTTCCCCTGCAATGAGGGCATGTTGTTTGAATTCTTATAAATCCCTGGGAATGGGCAATTTGACCATTCCCTTTACAATAGGGGCATAAAATAGGAGATGTGCCTGGCTTTGTCCCTTCGCCATTGCATGCGGGGCAGGGCTCATGTCTTGGGATTTCAATGGTTGTCTTTATGCCTGTAGCCGCCTGTCTAAAATCTATAGGGAGACGGTATTCAAGGTCCGATCCCCTGCGTGGCCTTTCATGTCTTGTTGCGCCGCCCATGCCAAAACCGAACAGGTCATGGAAAATATCGGTGAAACCCCCGAAGATATTGGAATCAAACAGATCATCAAAACTGAAGCCAGTAAATCCTGAGTTCTGTAAACCCGCATGTCCGAATCTGTCGTATAATTCCCTTTTATGAGGATCAGTCAAAACCTCGTAGGCTTCGGATGCTTCCTTGAATTTTTCCTCAGCATCTTTATCGCCCTGGTTGCGGTCTGGATGGTATTTAAGAGCCATCTTGCGATACGCCTTCTTTATCTCTTCTGGCGTGGCTTCTCTGGAAATATTCAATATATCGTAATAATCTCTTTTTGTCATTTAGGGATGCCTGTTTCCTTTCCTGTTTGATTCTATAGATTTTCAGATAAATAATTGCAATAATCTTCTTGTATTAATCAGATATTACAAAAGGTTAGGGAGCAAAGATTGTGTAATTTAATTTCTGAAAATCTATATACTCTAAACGGCCATAGATTGCGCCTTTGGTATATAGTCTCATTCATCCTTCTCAAGATGATGAGTAAATATTAAAAAATTAAAATTTCAATTATGATGGCATCGTAAAAAGTCTAAAATGTCCTTAAAAATAAGTTTGATATTATAAATTTGATGTCTATTTTGGCGATATAATCCTGGT